>CAUSUG010000043.1:0-11222 GCA_963534765.1 uncultured Oribacterium sp. | reverse complement strand
GAAATTATACAAATACATATTTAAATTTCATATAATTATGGCGAATTATAAGTTTTCAGAATTTGTCATGCTATGTATTTTCGTTTATCCTATGAAAAGAAAAATTTTCTTTTTGACACGAATTTTAAGGCTTGTATAGAGGAAAGTGGATAGCGCAATGTTTGATGTTTCTTATTTTTTTTCTGTAATTCCGAAGATTTTCATGAAGGTTCCCGTAACCCTGGAAATCGCTTTAATCGCAACATTTTTCTCCCTGATTTTAGGCATCTTGATTGCCGTTATTTCTTATTATCAGGTTCCGATTTTAAATCCCTTATGTAAATTTTTGGTTTCCTTTATGCGGGGAACCCCCATTGTTGCCCAGCTGTATTTCTTTTACTTCGGCTTGGCGGTTTACAGTGTCTTGGTAAGAGATATGACACCGATTTCCGCTGTGGCCTTCGTGCTGAGTGTCAATGTTGGAGCATTTATGTCAGAAAGCATCCGAGGAGCCCTGATGTCTGTAGAAGAAGGACAGAAAGAAGCGGCTCTGTCTTTAGGGATGACTCACTTTCAGGTGGTATACCGCATTGTCTTGCCCCAGGCAATTCGTGTGGCTATACCACCCCTCTTTAATGACTTTATCAATCTGATCAAATCCAGTTCCCTGGCCTTTATGCTGGGGGTTCCAGATATTATGGGAGCAGCCAGAACGGAAGGTTCCCAAAGCTACCGATACTTTGAAGTCTACGGGGCGGTAATGCTGGTGTACTGGGTTGTAATCAGTTTCTTTGATTTTTTCCGGAAAATAGTGGAGAAGCGACTGAAGGAAGCTTACTAGAAAATCAAAGAAAACTTGGCTATCGCGTAAAAAGCGAAACTTTTGTATAGGGAGGAAGAAAAATGAAGAAAAAGAATTTATGGATTGCCTTGGCTTTGGCTGCATTGGCACTGAATGCCTGTGGAGGAGCGAAGACCGCAACAACTGCGGCAGGAACAGAGAAGGCAAGTGAGAAGGCTACGGAGGCTGCTTCTGAGAAAGCTACAGAGAAGGCAGGAGAAAGTGAGAAAGCTACAGAGAAGGCAGGCAGTGATAGTGCCAAGGTGGAAATCACCAAGGGAAGAACTGTTCATGTGGCGACCAGCGGTGGCGGAGAGCCCTACAGCTTGATTGATGACAAGGGCAACTGGACCGGTATTGATGCGGAAATCTGGAAAGAAATTGGTAACAGAACCGGTTGGACCATTGACGTCATGCAGGCTACCGGCTCCGGTGCAACCTTCGGACAGGTGGATGCGAAGAGGGCGGATGTAGCGGCCAACTGCTATGCGGTAAATGCTGATAGAGTGCAGAAGTATTTGGTTTCCGTACCTTACTACGGAGATGCACAGTGCGTAGTGGTTAAGGAAGACAGTGCCATTAAGACCTTTGATGATTTAAAGGACAAGAAGGTTGGAGTATTAAACGGACAGGCAGCTCAGCAGACCATTGAAAGAATGGGACAGGAAAAGGGCTTTACCGTAACTCTGTATGAGGGAGAGAACGGTTCTGCAGGCTATCAGGATGTTCTTTTAGGCAGACTGGATGCCTTCGCTTCTACGGATTCTGCAGTCTATAAGTGGGAAAATGCCAGCAACAATAAGCTTCGTTTCTTGGATGAGCGTCTTTATGCAAACGACGTTGCTTACTACTTTGCCAAGACTGATGAAGGCAAGGCGTTAAGAAATGAGGTAAATGTGGTTCTTTCCGAGATGCTGGAGGATGGAACCGTGGCGAAGATTGTAGAGAAATATATGTATTCCGACATGACCAAGAATATCATTCCTTACAATAAGCTTGGATTTACCGTGGAATAAGCAGTAAGTAAAAGAGTAAAGCATCAAAAGAGCAAAGTATCAAAAGAGTTAAAGTGCAGAATAGTATGCAAAAAGCAGTATATAGAGCATATGTGTAGAAGTAGGGAGGACAATCCGTGGAGAAAGAAGTACTTATAGAAATCGAACATTTGTCCAAAAGCTTTCCGGGAGGCACAGAGGTTTTAAAGGATATTTCCTTAGAGATTCATAAGGGGGATATTGTAGCCATCATTGGCCCCTCAGGAACGGGAAAGTCCACCCTGCTTCGTTGCTTAAATTACCTTACAGTACCAAGCGAAGGAAAGATTCGCATCGGGGAATGTAGGGTGGATGCAAAGTCCCATACAAAGGAAGAGGTATACGCTTTACGGCGGAAATCTTCCATGGTTTTTCAGCAGTTCAACCTTTTCAAGAATAAAACTGCTTTGGAAAATGTTATGGAAGCCTTAACGAAGGTGCAAAAGATGCCCAAAGCTGAGGCGGAAGAAATTTCCAAGCGACTTTTAGAGCAAGTAGGGATGGGGGATAGAATGGACTTCTATCCGTCCAAGCTGTCCGGGGGACAGCAGCAAAGAGTAGGAATTGCCAGGGCATTGGCGGTGAATCCGGAGGTGATTTTATTTGACGAACCCACCTCCGCCTTGGATCCGGAATGGGTAAAAGAAGTCTTAGCCACCATACAGGAGGTAGCGAAGGAAGGGCGAACCATGATTATCGTCACCCATGAAATTTCCTTTGCCAGACAGGTGGCCAACCGGATTTTATTTATGGAAGAAGGAAAGATTCAGGTGGATGCCCCGCCGGAGGAGTTTTTTTCCGATACCAAACAGGAAAGGTTACAACAGTTTCTCTCTTTTGTCAGGAGGGAAGAGGAGCTGTAGCACAATATATTTTACTTGCGTCTATTTGGAAAGGAGCTAAACATGCAACTTGTACAGGAATTACCGGAGATTTTTGAGAGCTTTGCGGAGCAGAGAAAGAAGTCCTTCTTAATGGTAAAGGAATGGAAGGATCAGGGGAAGCCTATTGTGGGATCCTATTGTACTTATTTTCCGAAGGAAATCGCCATGGCGGCAGGAGCAGCCAGCGTTTCTCTTTGTTCCACTTCCGATGAAACCATTGCAGAGGCGGAGAAGGATCTTCCCAAGAATCTTTGTCCTTTGATTAAGTCCAGTTACGGATTTGCAAAAACCGATAAGTGTCCCTTCTTTTATTTTTCCGATGTGGTTGTGGGAGAAAGTACCTGCGACGGAAAGAAGAAAATGTATGAACTGATGAGTGAGTTCAAGGATGTTTTCTTCCTGCGCCTGCCCCACGAGCAGACAGAGGCGGCGGTTCAGCTTTATCGTAACGAGATTATCCGCTTAAAGGATTATCTTTCCGAGAAGTTCCAGATGGAAATTACCGATGAGATGGTAAGAGAAGCTACCAGAGTCAATAACCGGGCAAATCAGGCATTAAAGGATTTCTACGGCTTAATGAAGTATGACCCCACACCGATTTCCGGCTATGATGTCTTTAAGGTGCTTTATGGCTCCACCTTTAAGTTTGACAGAGCGGCATTGGCTGAGGAAGTGATTGCCCTGAAGCAGAAGACCGAAGAGGAATATAAGGCAGGTAAGCATTTTGAGAAGCGTCCCCGCATCTTAATTACCGGCTGTCCTATCGGAGGAGCTACCGAGAAGGTAATTCGTGCCGTTGAGGAAAATGGCGGTGTGGTTGTAGGCTATGAGAACTGCACAGGAGAAAAGGCTATCGGCATTCAGGTGGATGAAAATGCTGAAGATATCTATGAGGCAATTTCCAGAAGATACTTGGCTATCGGCTGTTCTGTTATGACACCAAACCACAATCGTTTTAAGAGCCTGGATGAGATGATTACGGAATATCATGCTGACGGTGTTTTGGATATGACCTTGCAGGCCTGTCATACCTATGCTATTGAAACCAATAAGATTCGCCGTTTCGTGAATGAAGAAAAGGGTATTCCTTATCTTAACGTGGAGACTGACTACTCTCAGTCTGATGTAGGACAGTTAAATACCCGTGTGGCAGCATTTATCGAGATGCTGTAATTCCTTTTTGGATATAGTATAGGAAAGGGAAGATGGAGAGAAAATATTTAGGAATTGATATAGGCTCCACAGCAGGAAAGGCGGTGGTTTTAGACGGAAAAGGGGAGATTCTTCAAGCCTTTTCCGTGCCTACCGGCTGGAGTAGCTTTGAAGCCTTAAAGTCTATTGGAGAACGATTGGAAGAGCCAATGGATGAAGAGCACTATGCTTGTATTGCCACAGGCTACGGCAGAAATGCAGTGGCTTTTGCAGGAAAAACCATGACGGAAATCACTTGCCATGCCAAAGGAGCCATGGCTCTTTTTGGTAATGAGGCCATGAATGTGATTGATGTGGGCGGTCAGGATACCAAGGTAATCACCTGTAAGGGAAGAACCGTGGAAGAGTTTTTCATGAATGACAAATGCTCTGCAGGAACGGGAAAGTTTTTGGAGGTTATGGCAAACCGCTTAAACATTTCCATGGAGGAATTGAATTCTCTTGCCAAGGAGCATACCGAAGAAGTAAAAATCAGTTCCATGTGTACAGTCTTTGCAGAATCCGAGGTAATTTCCTTAGTGGGACAGGGAATTGAACGAGCCAACATTGCTTACGGCATTCTGCAATCCGTTGCCGGAAAGGTCGTGCAAATGTTGGGAAGACTCAGGGATCAAAGCCCGGAGGTCTATCTTACCGGAGGGCTTTGTGAAGCGGCCTATTTTCAGGAGATTTTATCGGAGAAAATCGGAAAGCCCATTCATTCCCATAAAAATGCCCGCTATGCCGGAGCCCTTGGGGCTGCGGTTTTAGCCAAGGAACAGGTGGAAAAGGGGAGAATGTAAGTCCGGATACATTGCCGGGATAGCAATACAAGAAGTGCAGTATGAAATTGTTTGGGATATTGGCATTTAAGCCTACGGCAGAAGAATGGATCAAAGAGGCAAATCATGTACAATTTTGATGAAATCATTGACAGAAGACACACCAACGCCCTGAATACGGACGGCTTTCGCCAGTATATTTTCCATGATGACGGAAGTATGAGCTTTCCCTATAAGGATGAGGAATTTATCCGTATGTGGGTGGCGGATATGGAATTTGCTACGCCGGATGTGGTTATCGAAGGAATAGAAGAACGGCTGAAAAGACGGATTTTCGGCTATACCAGAGTTTTTGAACCGGACTATTATGAAGCCTTCCTTTCCTGGTGTCAAAGAAGATACGGATTCAGTTTTCCAAGGGAAGAGCTGGTGATGTCCAACGGTATTATTCCGGCTCTATATGAGCTGGTAGAGCACATTTGTAAAGAGGGAGGGAAGGTACTCTTTTTCACCCCCTCCTATGCTTTTTTTCAATATGCGGCAAAGGCAAGCGGAAGAGAAGTGCTTTGTTCGGATTTAATCAATGAAAATGGAATATATCGCATAGATTATGATGACTTTGCAAAGAAAGCTAAAGAGGCGAAGCTTTTTATTTTCTGTAATCCCCATAACCCTACAGGTCGGGTATGGAGAGAAGAGGAATTGGAGAAGCTGGCTAAAATCATTCAAGAAAATGATTTGTATGTGATTTCCGATGAGATTCACTGCGATTTACTCCGGAAAAATCAAAAGCATATCCCCTTGGGAAAGATAATGCCGGATTATAAGAAATTGGTGACCTGCATGGCGCCCAGCAAGACTTTTAATATGGCAGGACTCATGATTTCCAATATTTTGATTCGGGAAGAAAGACTGAGGATGCTTTGGAACAATAAGCATTATAATTTTGACAATCCTCTGAGTATTGCCGCGGCCCAGGCAGCCTATGAAAAGGGAGAGCCCTGGCTAAGAGAATTACAGGAATACCTGGATGACAACTTTGCCTTTACAAAGTCCTATCTGGAAGAGCATTTAGAGAAGGCGAAAATGCAGATTTCAGAAGCGACTTATTTGGCTTGGGTAGACCTAAGCGCCTACTTTTCGAAGGAGGAAGAGCTTCCCCGCTTCTTTGCGTATGAAGCCGGCGTTCTTTTAGAAGGAGGCAATATGTTTGTACAACATTCCGATGGATTTATCCGCCTGAATTTAGCCTGCCCCAGAAGCATTGTGGAGGAAGGTCTAAAGAGGATTTGCGAAGCGGTAAAGAAGAAAAAGGGCTAAAAAATCATAATAATAAATAGATTTCGGCAATATAGGTCTAAATGAGGAGTAGTCTGAGCCCGATACTTGCGAAAGACCGGCGAAGTGAAGGTCTGTAAAATCAATAATTGAAGCGAATGATACAGTGTGGGGCTATAATAAGGGCAATCTGAGCCCGCCGGTTCTTACTGAAAGCGAGCTAAAGCGAAGCTTGAAGTTAGTACCGCTGCGAAGGCGAAGTTAGCGGGAGCGTGCCCTAATTATAGCCCCACACTGTGTCAGAGCGTCTTCTTATAGCGAGTGCAGTCCTTCACCGCGCAGGGCGAGGCTAGTGAGAGCGTGTCCCACTTCAGACCTATATTGCATAACGAAGCTATTTGATTTTTTAGCCCTTTTCGAGTTAAGCTTCCAAAGCCGCGATAGCCTCATCCATATCCAAGAACTTTCTTCCATCCGGAAGAATCATGCAGGGAATGCCCAGTCTGCCATTTTCAGGATAATCAGACTGAAGAGCCTGCTTCCGAATCTCTGCGTAGCAGTCCTCCTGCTCCCGTAACATCAGATAATATTTCAGAGAGGGGAAGTCCTCCAGAATATTAACAAAATCCACTTCTACGTTTCTTTTCTTCATTTCTTCCAGAATTTCTCTGCATCCCGGACAAAGATGGCTGCCAACGATTTGAACCTTCATAGTTTCCTCCTTTTTAAAGATTTTCTTTTTCCTTATCACTATACGAAAATGTAGCATAGAGTCAAGCGGAAATCCCATTTGACAGGGGGATGCTTTTTGCTTTATAGTTCCCTTTACGAGTGCATATTCTAAGGAGGAAAAATCCTTTAGAAGTGCATGCTATTTAAAGAATCCCAATTTTAGAAAATTCCATTACAAGGAGTAAAGGATGTTTGAAAATTTAGAAGAAGTAAAAAAGCATTACGAAGAAATTATGCATAACCTGACGATTCCGGAGGTGGTTTCCGACATTAGTCAGTATAAAAAGTTGATTTTAGAGCAGACCAGCCTGGAGCCGATTTACAAGGCTTATTTGGCTTTCCGAAAGGCGGAGCAAAGTGAAGAGGAGGCTCTTTCCCTTTTGGACAATGAAAAGGATAAGGAAATTCTGGAGATGGCCAAGGAAGAATTGCAGCAGGCCAAGGAAGACCAGGAGAGACTTACCAAGGAGATTCAGCTTCTCCTCTTACCTAAGGATGAAAATGACGACAAGAACATCGTAATGGAAATCCGCGGGGGAGCGGGAGGAGAGGAAGCGGCTTTATTTGCCGGCTCTCTTTATAGAATGTACACCAGCTATGCGGAAAAAAGAGGCTGGAAGACGGAGTTGGTTTCCTTTAATGAAACGGGCCTTGGGGGCTTAAAGGAAGTGGTCTTTATCGTAGATGGTCACGGCGCTTATTCCCGTTTGAAGTATGAGTCCGGGGTACACAGAGTACAGCGTGTACCGGAGACGGAAAGTGGGGGAAGAATCCATACCTCCACAGCAACGGTGGCGGTTATGCCGGAGGTAGAGGATGTGCAGGTGGAGATTAACCCTGCAGATGTGCGCATGGAAGTTTTCCGTTCCTCCGGAGCCGGTGGACAGCATATCAATAAGACTTCTTCTGCGGTTCGACTGATTCATGAGCCTACCGGCCTTGTGGCAGAGTGTCAGGAGGAGCGTTCTCAGGTACAAAACAGAGAGAAGGCTATGCGACTTCTGAGAGCAAGACTTTATGAAATCGAGTTGGAAAAGCAGCAGTCGGAAAATGCGGCGGAGAAGCGTTCTCAGTTGGGAACGGGAGACCGCTCCGAGAAGATTCGTACCTACAACTTCCCCCAGGGAAGAGTAACGGATCATAGAATCAAGCTTACTCTTTACAATATTGATGCGGTGCTTTCCGGAGATCTGGATCTCTTAATTGACCCGTTGATTACTGAAGATCAGGCTGAGAAACTGGCACGTTTGGAAGAGAAGAATTAAGGAAAATGCCTCCTTTTCTTAATGGGGAAAAGGGGGGATTTTTGTATAATAAAATAGTTTCTTTGGAATAATGAATCGTGCTGATGAAAGTATAGAAGGGGTAAGGAATGGAAGAACAAAGAGAAAGACAGAGCAGAAAAAGGGGAAAGAGTGGGGGAAAGAGTCTCCTTCCTTTTTTTCTGATCTTTTTTTGCTTCATTTTGCTTTTTGCGGGGGCAGGTCTTTTTTACTATGTGAAGAAGTATATGCCCACCAAAGCCAGAGCGGATTTAAACAGCTATTTTTCCGTATCAGGAGACAATGTGGCGCTGTATTTAAACCATGAAAAACAGGTAGAGGATTCCGTACTGACTCTGGGAAGAATGCAGGATGGGGAAGTCTATCTCCCCTATGGCTTTGTGGTAAAGCAGTTAAATATTCGTTTTTATTATGACGATGATGAGAAAACCCTCCGCTATGCCCTGCCGGATTCTGTGGAAATCTATCAGCCGGGAGAAAAGGGAAAGGATGGAAAGCTTCCCTATTTTGTGGACGGGAAAAACATTTTCCTCAGCCTATCTCTGATTCAGTCCCATACTGCCCTGGAAGTAGAAAGCTTTACGGATGCGGAGCATAAGAGAGTCTTCCTTTACAATGCTTTTGGCAAAGAAAAGCAGGCGACTTTAACGGCTAAAGAGGCGGTTCGTGTGCAGGGTGGAGTGAAGAGTCCTATCCTTACGGACCTGGAAAAGGGAGATAAGGTTCTTGTTTTAGAAAAAATGGAGAAGTGGTCCAAAGTGGAAACCAAGGACGGCTTTATCGGTTATCTTCGAAACAGCCGTTTAGGGGATGAGGTGGAGATTGAAAAGAGCTCAGACTTCCAGGCTCCGGTCTATTCCCATAAAAGCATGGGAGAGGGAGTTCATCCCACACTGGCCTTCCATCAGATTACCACTCCGGAAGCCAACAATACCTTGGATACCTTATTGCCAAATGCGGCAGAGAGCAATATTGTGGCACCTACCTGGTATGTGCTTTCCGACAATGCAGGTAACTTTATTTCCTATAGCGATGCCAACTATGTAGCCAAGGCTCATGCAGCAGGAAAGAAGGTATTTGCCACCCTCAATAACTTTGATGCGGGAAAGGTGGATGCCAAGGCGCTTTTTTCTGCGGCAAAGCATAGAAGTGCTTTGATTGAAAATTTGGTAAAGGATTTAAAGGAAAAGCAGATTGACGGAATCAATGTAGATATTGAACTTTTACCGGAAGGTGCAGCCAGAGATTATCTGGAGTTTATGCGAGAGCTCTCCATTGCCTGCCGTACCGATGATCTCTTTTTGAGCGTGGATTGCTATGTTCCCTATTCTTATAATGCTTACTACAATATCAAGGAGCTGGGAGAGATTTGTGATTATGTGGTCATTATGTGCTATGACGAGCATTATGCAGGTTCCGAGGAAGCAGGCTCCGTTTCGTCTTTAAGCTACGTGGAGCGAGGAATTGACGAAAGCGCTGCGAAGATGGATAAGAACAGAGTAATTATTGCCCTGCCGTTCTATACCAGAGTCTGGATTACCGATGCAAACGGAAAGCTCCGTTCCGAGGCTCTTTCCATCAAAAAGGCGAAGGAATGGATTACAGAAAAAAATGTTCCTTTAGAGTGGAAAGAGGATATTGGCCAATACTATGGCGTGATTCAGGACGGAAATGAGAAAAAGGAAATCTGGATGGAGGATGAAAAGTCCATGGAAGCAAAGATGAGTTTGCTCCGGGAAAAGGGCATTCAGGGCGTTGCGGCTTGGAAGCTTGGACAGGAGCCCCAGGGATTTTGGTCCATTCTGAATTTAGAAGAAAAGGCTTCATAAAACAGCATGATTAAACAGTAAAAAAGCATTATAGAAACATCTTAAAGTAGAGGCGTCAGGATGAAGACAAAAATCTTTGGACAAGCAGGAATTTCAGAGGCCGCTGAGATTCTAAAGCAGGGAGGCTTAGTGGCTTTCCCTACGGAAACTGTATACGGCTTAGGAGGGAACGGCTTGGATAAGGAGGCGGCAAAAAAGATTTATGCCGCTAAAGGTAGACCCTCCGACAACCCTCTGATTTTGCACATTTCCTCCATAGAAGAGGTCTACCCTTTGGTAAAAGCTTTACCGGAAAAGGCGAAGAAGCTGATGG
This sequence comes from uncultured Oribacterium sp., assembly GCA_963534765.1. Lineage (GTDB taxonomy): Bacteria > Bacillota > Clostridia > Lachnospirales > Lachnospiraceae > Oribacterium. The sequence continues at coordinate 1,076 of CAUSUG010000043.1, read as the reverse complement.
AAGCCTTTTGGCCTGGACCCTTGACACTGGTACTGCCAAAGTCCGACATTGTACCGAAGGAAAGTACCGGAGGACTGGAAACCGTAGCCCTTCGCTCTCCTGAAAATGCCTTAACCCTCGACCTGATTCGCGCCTGCGGCTTCCCCATTGCCGGCCCTTCCGCGAACCTTTCCGGCCGGCCCAGCCCTACAGAGGCTGCCCATGTTTTGGAGGATTTGGGAGGTAGAATTGAGGGCATCTTAGAGGACGGTGCAGTGGGCATCGGGGTGGAATCCACCATTGTGGATTTAAGTGAAGACAGTCCCACCCTGCTTCGTCCGGGAGCTATTACGATAGAGGATTTGGAAGAAGTTTTAGGGGAAAAGGTGGCCATTGACCCGACTTTATTGGGAAAGAGCATGACAGAGGGCTTTATCCCAAAGGCACCCGGCATGAAATACCGGCATTATGCTCCTAAGGCGGAGATGATACTCTTTAAGAAAAATCTGCTTTCTGATCAGAGTCAAAAGGTAAATGAAATACCGTATGGGGAAGAGAAAAAGCTGATAGCAAAATCCATCCTTTCCTACGGGGCGAAGGAACTTTCTGATTGCCCGGAGAGAAAGATTTGGATTCTTTGTGGAGAAGATACTGCTTCCCTATATGAGGGGGATAGTCGTTTTACGGTGAAAATTTTAGGTAGGCGAGAGGAACCCCTATCCATGACCCATAATTTGTTTCGACTGCTTCGGCAGGCGGACGAAGAGGGAGTGGAATTGATTTTGGGAGAGTGCTATTCCGAAGAAGGAGTAGGATTTGCTTTGATGAACCGTATGAAGAAGGCGGCGGGACAAAGGATTTTCTATGTCTAAGGAATAAAGGAAGGGATTGCAAATATAAGAATGAGTCTTTCGTGCATCATAGGTCTGAAATTTGGGCACGCTTTGAATTCCATAGACATAGAAAACTCATAATATGTAAATTGGAAAAATAATTTAAGCCTTTAGTCGAATTGCAAAAAACTTTTATGCTCTAAAGTGTAGAAATCCCATACTCTTGGGTGTATCCTAAAGCTAGAAAGATAGCCTTTTCGGTAT
>CAUSUG010000042.1:0-11289 GCA_963534765.1 uncultured Oribacterium sp. | reverse complement strand
TTGAGGAAGCGGATGATTTCAGAAAATATGGTCATTCCAAAGAAAACCGTCCGAACCCGATTGTACAGATGGGGCTATATGAGAAAGATACGGAACCGTCAGCTTGAACGTGCTGAAAAGCTCGTCGAAAATCCTTCTTCTCTGAATAAAAAGCGACCTAACGATCCCAAGCGTTTTATTCATCAGAATTACTGTACTTCTGACGGTGAACTTGCAGACAAGATGATTCCTTCGATAGATGAAGATGTTGCCACGGAAGAGGAACGTTATGACGGTTTCTATGCCGTATGCACAAACCTGGAAGATGACGTGGCAACGATTATAAGTATTAATCAAAAACGATGGCAGATTGAAGAATGTTTCCGGATTATGAAGAGTGAATTTCAAGCCAGACCGGTATATCTCAGTAGAAAAGATCGAATCACGGCACATTTCATTACCTGCTTCACCGCCCTGATTCTTTATCGCATTCTGGAGAAGAAGTTAGGTACGAGATTGTATCTCAAAGAGATATAAAAAAGATTTTAACCGCAACGAGAAAGTAGAAATATTGCTAGCATTCAAAAAACAAGAGCTCATAAATGGCGTAATTACGCCGTTTATGGGCTCTTGACTCTTTCGCAACTGTCAAAGACGGGATATTATACGCTCTCCCCTGATTTTGCAGTAAAAAAGAGCTGTACTAAACAGATGCGTTATTTTTTCAAAGCTGTATAGATCCGAAACAGAGGCAATCTCACTCTGTTGCAAACAAAATTACTGTGGCGGAAGTATCTTATGCAGTATAGACCTGAAAGAGGGGTAATCTGAGCCCGTGGGTACTTGTGAAAAACGAATCCCATGAAGTTTTTCACTTAGTACCCCTACGTGGCGAAGTTAGCGAGAGCGTGCCCCATTTCAGGTCTATGCTGCAATAGTCCACTGTTTTTTAACAGCTCTTTATATAACAAAATCATTTCCGGCCAGATCCGGGGTAGCCAACTCCAGAAGTGTTTTTTCCTGGAAATACTCCTGAATCATCCGATCCAGTTCTTTCCATACCGGATAGGTTTTACAAGCCCCAAGACTTCCTCTTCTTTTTTCCAGATCGGAAACGGGAGAAAGAGAGCCTTCCAAGGCGGTCAGGATTTCCAAAAGAGAATATTCCGCTACAGGCCTCTTCAGCTTATAGCCTCCTCCTTTTCCCCTTAAGGCCAGCAAAAGCTCCTTTTTTACCAAAACCTTAACGATGCTTTCTAAATATTTTTCGGAGATATCCTGCCTTGCCGCAATTTCCTTCAAGGGAATATAGCCCTGCCCGTTATGTTCTGCCAGGTCAACCATAAGCTGTAGGGCATACTGCCCCTTCGTGGAAATCAACATTTTTCTTAAACCTTTCTGTCTACATCTTCTTCAAATTCTCTTGCATAAGCAATTTTTTCAAATTCGCTTCTCTTACTAATTGTTTTTTCTAATACAAAGTACTTTCTTTTCTAAACCTCTTCCATAAGAAGCAGGAAGCTGTCGTACTCTCCTTTTCCTTCCGGAAGGGGAAGACCAACTTCCATCAAGGAAAATCCGCTATAGCTTCTTTCCAGGAGTCTTTCCATAAAGGCTTCATCTTGGAAGGAGCCTCCCTGTAAGAGTAAGCGCAGGCGATATTTTCCTTCTCTCTTTAAGCCTTTGCAATAAAGGATTTCATTGGCTCCGTTAAAGTTCTTATCCCGCCATACCACGGAAAGGCTGGCCTTCTTTTTGTCCTGTGAAACAAAGGACCAGGCGGTAAAGCGTTTTCCGGATACTCTGTCTTCGGACTGCGGGGTATAGCCTCCTGTCTCTCCATAACCGCTGAGACGGTAATAGCTTCCCTCCTTCATCAAGGGTTCCAGCTCCTCCACAATGGCAATCTGCTTATGAATTTCCGCCCTGTCTTCTTCACTACAATCCTTAGGATCCAGTTCATAGCCGAAGCTTCCGCTCATAGCCACGATAGCTCTGGTATTCATAGGTACCACACGGCCGGTCTGGTGATTCGGCACCTGCGAAACATGGGCACCCATACATTGGATGGGATAAAGGAAGGAGGAACCGTATTGAATTTCCAATCTCTCAATAGCATCCGTATTGTCGGAAAGCCAAATCTGAGGCGTGTAATAGAGCGCTCCCAGGTCAAAGCGTCCGCCTCCACCGGAGCATCCCTCAATTAATACGTTGGGGAAGGCCTCCTTTAAACCGGAAAGAAAACGATAAAGCCCCAGACAATAGCGGTGCAAAATCTTTCCTCTTCCCTGGAAATTCACCCCATGGGAATATACGTCCATAATGCTTCGGTTCATATCCATTTTAATGTAGGAAAGGGGCACGGAACGGAAGCAGGAAATCAGGCTTTCCAATACTGCATCCACCACTTCCTTCCTGGAGAAATCCAGCACCAGCTGAGAACGGGAACGAATGGGGGACTCTCCGGGAATCTGCAAGGCATAATCCGGATGGGCGCGGTAAAGGACACTGTCTTCATTGACCATTTCCGGCTCAATCCAAATGCCGAAATGCATGCCCTCTTCTTCCAGTCTGTGTCCGAGGCTTTCCAGACTCATCCCCAGCTTTTCTTCATTGGTCACCCAATCTCCAAGACCGGAGAAATCCGTATCTCTCTTTCCGAACCAGCCGTCATCCATCACCAGCAGATTCATGCCCAGGGCTTTCCCTTCTCTTGCCAGTTCAATGATTTTTTCTCCGGTAAAGTTAAAGTAGCAGGCCTCCCAGGAATTCAGCAAAATCGGGAAATAGGGCAGGGGAGATTTTGCCGCAATATACTTCTTTACCATACTTTGCAACTGATTGCTTAAAGCGCTAAGTCCATCTCCGAAGCTAAGAATCGCCTCCGGGCTTTGCAGCTCTTCCCCTGCTTCCAGAAGGTAGTGCATATTGTCATTTTGCATTCCCAGGGAAACTCTGGTTCCCCGATAGGAATCCCGCTCCACATCCAGATGGAAGGAGCTGCTGTACAAAAGGGCAAAGCCGTAGCAATCTCCGCTATGCTCCGTGGTGTTTCTTCCCGCTAAAATGCCGAAGGGATTTTCCTGATGGCTGCTGCTTCCTCTCATGGAGGCAATATGCTTTACCCCCTGCTGCAAGGGTTCTCTGCGGTAGAGACGCTCCATCCCGTACCTTCCGGAAAAATGAATCAGATCATAATCTCCATAGGAAAAGTCCAGAGAAAGGGAATCCAGACGCTCCACAAAAAGAGCCTCCTCGGAAATATTTTTGATTCTGGCATTTCTGGCAATCACATCCTCATCCGGATAGAGAATGTAATCCAGCTCCACCTCTACCCTCTTTCTTTCCTCTTTTAGAAAAATGCGAAGGGTTTCACATTCCTCTACCGCCTTGGCATGAGGAAGTCCCTCCGGCTCGGATCTACCCGAAAAAATCTCTACCCGGTCAACGCGCAGATCCAAAATCCCCTCTCCGTCAGCTCCGGAAATACTGCAAGCGGAAAGACGATAATCTCCGTTACCAAAGGAAGAATACTCCTGGGCCAAGGTATCCATAGAGTAGGTTCTGTCTGCATTGGCATCATAGGGATTACCGGAAAATCCTCTGTCCTTATACTGGAAGAGATAGGAAAAATCCCCTTCTCCCCTTTTGCCGTAATAATAATGCAAAAGATGCCCATAGGGTCCGATACCCATCTGGTAGCTAGTGTTTCTACTATGTAGACTAATGAGCCCCTTTTCCTTGTCGTAAACAATCGCCATACTCCGTTCCCCTTTCTTTTAGAAAAAATCCTTTTCCTTCTTTCTTCTCTTCACTTCTTTACGAAGGTAGGAAAAGCATTCCTTTTCCCCTTTTTCCTTTAAAAGCAACAGCAATTCTTCCAGTTCTTTTTTTGTCCGTTCATGAATCAGAGGAGAATCCTTCATGGGCTTATAGTAAATATAGGCACTATCATCCCCGTACTTTTCTCCCTGATAATTTTTCGATGCGGCTACCCTGTCACAAAACATCTCCGCCACATAACGATAAGGCATAGGACAGCCTATCATACGATTAGGATCTTGTAAATCATAGTCACACCAATATTCAAAATGATGCTTGTTTCTTCCCTTATGATGCAACCATGCCGTGGAGGTTCCCGTTTCAATCCGCTCTACACCGTTGGGACTTTTATAGCCCTTATAGAAACGGATGCCCACCCGAAATTCCGTCCAACTATACTTGGACAAATCATGGAGCAGCCCCTGCTTATAAAGCCCAATGGAAAAGCAGTAGCGCATCACCAGAATCTTATGCTTTGTAATGGTTTTAAAATGTCCGATGGCATTTTTCCAAAAATGAAATCCTTCCATCTATAACTCCTCTTCTATACTATCCTTCTTCCTGCATAAGGGAAGGATATTTTTTCTCCAGGTACTCCCATAAACGAAAACTGGGGTAGCCGTACACAAAGCCGTAGGCAATAAAAGACAAAAGAATCGCCCCACCCACATCCAAAATAGAGTGTTGCTTTAGCACCAGTGTTGCCATACAAATCAAAAGACACAAAAGAAAGGAGCCCCAAACCACCGCTTTTCCATAGCGCAGCTTTCGAATATCCCTACTTTTCATAATCGCCACATGCATACAGATGGAATTGTAGGCATGAATACTGGGAAAAACATTGGTAGGGGTGTCCACACGATATAGACCTGCTACCATGACTTGGAAAATGTTTTTATCGCTGATATAAGGCGGACGTAAATCTGTTCCGTTTGGATAGATTTCACAAATCAAGAGGCTAAAAATCATCCCGATAAACAGGTACAGGCAGACCTTATAAAAGTCTTCTTTATTGGTAAAAAGAAAGTACAGTATTCCCAGCAAAATGTAGAGAAACCACATAAAATAGGGCACAATGAAGTACTCACAGAAGGGAATCATTTCATCAATCTTCGTATGCATGATGTGGTAGCCGGTGGCCACCGTCACCCTGGACTCAATGGACTTAAACCAAAGGGGATAAATAATGCCGATCCACAGGACATTGGCATAACTGTATTTGTGATAAAATCGAAGAAATTTCTGCCAAAGTTCTTTCATGCTCTTCCTTTCTCCGGAATAAGGCAATTACTTGTTTAGAACAAAAAAATCGAAACGCCCCTTTTACGGAAATCGTTTCGATTTATCGTAGCGAGAGGGGGACTTGAACCCTCGACACCACGGGTATGAACCGTGTGCTCTAGCCAGCTGAGCTATCTCGCCTTAGAAAAAAATGTCCGACCCAGGCTGCGCATAACACGCAGACCGGACCGAATACTGGGGCCTACAGGGCTCGAACCTGTGACCCTCTGCTTGTAAGGCAGATGCTCTCCCAGCTGAGCTAAGACCCCCTGTCGCATTTTTTGCGACCTGTTCATATTACTAAATACAAAGCCCTTTGTCAATAATAAAATCTTTCTAAAGGAAAAATTTTTCTACGAAAATGACCCTGAAAATTTGCGAAAAATTCACGAAAGAGTTTTGCAAATAGTTCGCTGATATTTTTTGCGAAAAGCTCTCCTTTAGGATGCCAGCGTTTTCAAATACTCCTCCACAAATGCCTTATACTTAGGAACCTGGGCTCCCACAATAGGCTTTCCTACAATCTTACCTTCCTTATTAATAAAGAAAGTGGTGGGAACGCCAACTACACCGGAGAGTAATTCCGCAAAATCATTGTTGGGGATAATATTGGTAAAGTGCGCATTGGTCTTATCCAAGATGGTATTTGCAAGCTCAATATGATCCGCATCCTCTTTTCCGGCCACATCAGCCACCAAGCCGATAATCTGTACATTGTCCGGAAGACTTCTCTGCCACTCTCCAAGCTCCGGCATCTCTTGAATACAAGGTCCGCAGAAGGTTCCCCATACATTCAGAACGGTTAAATCCTTCTCCCCGAAGATAGAGCTGTCCACAGATTCCAAAGCTAAATTCTCTGCAGTAAATTCCAAACTCTTATCGGATACGGAAAAATTGCTTGCTTTCTGCTCTCCCGCTGCTTCACTTGCTTTCTCGGATGCTTTCTCCGCAGCTTTTTCTGTAGCCTTCTCTGTTGTTGCCTCTGTTTCTGCAGAAACCTTAGTTTCTGTCTTTCCGCTATTGCCGCAAGCCACAAGAGCCAAACTGCTTAAAATCGCCAAAGCAAGAACTAAATTTTTCCGTTTCATAATCTCTCCTTTTGTTGAAAATGATAATTCTTTGCAAGAATAGCACATTTCCTTTATAAATCCCAGCATTTCTCCAAAAGATTAAAATCTTTTATTTTCTTTCTTCTTCCTTTAGATTTCCTTCGTTTTTTGACAGAATTCAGGAAAATAAAAAAGGCCTTCTTCCCTTAATAGCTTCAGCACTTCCTCCTGACACTGCTCCACAGTCTTCCCTTCCACGGAAAGCACCGCATCGGCACAGGCTTGATAGCGGTTCTCCCGCTCTTCCATAATCTTTTCTATAGAATGAAGATCCAGCTTGTTTTGTAATACCGGTCGATTCTCCGCTTCTTTTTCCAGTCTTTCCAGTACCGACTTGGGAGAGAGCTGCAGGTAAACGGTAAAGCAATGCTCCTGTAAAAGCTTACGATTTTCCTCCCGAAGTACAATTCCGCCTCCCGGGGATAGAATCATTTCCGCCTGTCCCTCATAGAGAATTTTCTCTTCCTCTCTTATCGGAGAGTCTGCAGGAAAACTTTCCTTCAAGTCTTGAGACAGCTTATTTTCCTCCGTCAGCACTTCCTGTAAAAGTCTTGTTTCCTCTCTCCGAAAACGTTCTTCCCCATATTGCTTAAAATACTGGGAAATCCGCATGGAAAAGCTTTCTTCCAGTCTTCTGTCCAGCTCCACCAAAGGAAGGGACAGCTTTTTGGAAAGCATCTCCCCTAAGGTTGTTTTTCCGCTTCCCATAAAACCGATCAGGGCAATGTTTTTTCTTCCCTCCATTTTCCGCCAAAGCTTCATGTATTCTTCCATACCGAACTGGCCGGGAGCGGAGGCGGAAAAGGCTTGCACAAAGCTATGTTTGGAGCCGGAAAGGCTACCCAGCACTCGGGAACTCTTTCCCATTTCTCCCATAGACATACTGATTAGGTTTCTTTCCGGATGCTTATCCTTCCATTCCCGGGAGGCCAGCATAAGATTCAAAACATCCGCTTCCTGTCTTGGCATACAGGCCAGTTTCACCGTGTCCGTTCCATAGGAAGCCAGAGCGCTGAGAATCTCTCTACATTCTCCCCGGCCGGGTGTCTTTTGAAAATCATGGTAGGAGGCAATGCATTTTCCTCCCAGTTGCAAAATCATGGCGTGGCAGTCTAAAAAAGCCTGCCGTCCTTTACCGTCCAGCTCCACCTCTAAATCGATATAATCCGGATAGCCGCTTTCCATGGCCATCATATTCAGTTGGAAATAAGATTTATCATAGGGAAAGAAACCACCCTGACGCTCTGTACGAATGGTGAAAATCAGCTTCTTGTCTCCTAAAATTCTCCGAAGCTCTCCCAGAAAGTTTCCTAACTTCTCCTCACGCTTTTTCAGACAGTCATAGCGAATTTCCACCCCGTAAAGAAACGGATACAGGGGATGCAGGGCTAATGCCTTGGCATCCCTTAGAAAATCCTTTTCAGAATCCCCTGTTAAAGGTACAATCATTCCCATTTTCCCTCTTCTCCTTTTCCGCTGTGAACACCTGATATCTGCACTTTTTTCCTATGTATGCTTTTTATATGGAGACTTTTCCCATTCAACTAGGCCATTGCCGCAATTTCTTCTTGAAAGAGAGCATGCTTTCTCTGATAAGCTAAAAGAAAGGGTTTTTCCAAAATTCTTTTGAGAAGAATATGAAAATACTTTTCCTTCCCCATAGGCTTTACCAGTACAGTAGGTACTTCCGCACGATTTCCGCCCAAGATATCCGTAAACAGCTGATCGCCGAAAAAGAGCGCCTGCTCCTTTGCTATCCCAAACTGCTCCACTGCCTGTAAATACGCCTTTGCTTTAGGCTTTCCCGCATTAGGAATAACCAAATCCGCATGAACCCTGTCTTGAAATGCCCCCACTCTTTCTACTCCGTTATTGGAAAGCACCGCGGTTTTAAAACCGGCAGCCTTCATCCGATGAAACAGGGCCACCGTTTCATCTCTGGCAGGCTCATCATGCAGCACCAAAGTATTATCAATGTCAAAAAGCAATGCACGATAGCCCTTTTGATACAGCTTTTCAAAGTCTAAGGTGTAGATGGAAGAAATGGAAAAACAGGGAAATAGTGCAAATGTCTTATTTTTCAAGTTCTTTTCCCTCCGTCTTTAAGCCTCCTCCGAGAAGCTTTCCGATTTCCTCCATAAAGGTGTTGATATCTTTAAATTCTCTGTAGACAGAAGCAAAACGAACATAGGCCACCTGATCCAGGTTTTTCAGCCTTTCCATCACCATTTCCCCGATGGTATCGGTGCTGACTTCCTTACTTTCCTGATGAAAAATTACACTTTCAATCTCATCCACCAAGGCGGAGATTTGCTTAGGAGAAATGGGGCGCTTATGGCAGGAACGAAGAATTCCCCCTTCCAGCTTGGAACGATCATAGGGCACACGACTTTCGTCCTTTTTCACCACCATAAAGGGAAGGGTTTCCGTCTTCTCAAAGGTGGTAAAACGCTTTCCGCAAACCTCACATTGTCTTCTTCTGCGGATGGCCGTATTATCATCAGCCGGACGGGAGTCAATGACTCGGGTATCCTCTGCGTTACAAAAGGGGCACTTCATACTTCCTCCTTATTCCTCATAGTCGGTATACTGTCTTCTGGCTTCTTCAAAACTCATTTTATGATTGGGATCCTGCTTGCTTTCCCCATCGGCTCCCTGCTTGCTTTCCCCATCGCTTTCAGGCTTATTTTCCTCATCGCTTTCAGGCTTATTTTCGACGGCAGTCTCCTGCTTTACCTCTGTGGCTTCCGTTCCTGCGGCAGCGGTATCTTGCTCCACCCCGCCGGCTTCCATTCCTCCCCCGGCAGTCTCCGACACTCCAATCAAGTTTCGCTCTTCCTGGTCCTCGGAGATTACCACAGAAAATCCTCCTGCATTTTCCTTAGGCTGTTCTGTAGAAGCTCCTTCAACTGTTGCGGACTGTTCTGTAGAAGCAGATTCAACTGTTACGGACTGTTCTGTAGAAGCAGATTCAACTGTTGCGGACTGTTCTGTAGGAGCTCCTTCCACTGTTGCGGACTGTTCTGTAGGAGCCGCATCGACTGTTGAGGGCTGCTGTTCGGAAACCGCAGGCTCTTCATGTCTCTGATAGGCGTCTCTGTTCGTAGCGCTTATCGTTGAAAAATCCCCTGCTCCCTTTCGATAAATTAAAGCCTGCACAAAGCCCATGTAAGGAAGCAGATAAATGGATAAATACAAAAACAACACAAAAATGGGTAAAGCCGGAGATTTTAGAATAAAGGACCACATTACCGCAATAAATCCGGCAACGGAAGTTACCAAAGAAAAATACAGAATTTGACGGAAATAAGAGAACTTCTGGCCCTTCATTACCGCAACACTTTTTTTCATATTCTGCCAAAGGCTATTTCCCTCTCCATCCCAGACGGTAAAGAAGGTCATATCAAAGAAAAGGGAGAAGAAGATTAAAACCGCAAAGCTTACTCCGTAATAGGACCAGTAAATGAGTCCTTCTCCCAAGAAGTAATCTATCACTTCCTGCCCTAAGGAAATCACCGTGGAAAAGAGAAAAGCCAAGATACTAAAGCCCAGCATTCTTCCCAACAGGGGGAAGGAATTGGGATGAAAGCCGTAAAAAATCATAGCGGCATTCACCTTCTTTTCTCCCCTGGACATCTCCAGCAACATTTTTCGAAAAGAGAATCCCAATACAATAAAGTAAAAAATACACACAAAAACATATAAAGCAAAGAGGATTCCCGTAAGACTAAGACCGATTCCTCTCCTTAGCTCTCCCAAAGAAAAATCTCCGGTAAAGAGGATGAAAGGGTTAAGGAGAGAAGAAAAGAGCATGGTCAAAAGAACGAAGCCCAATAATCCTGCTATATAGGAAAGAAAAATCGTAAACCAATTTTCCCTCCAAAATTTTCTTGCCACCCTTCTCATGTCTTTATTTTTCATATACAAAAATCCCTTCTGATAATCAAAATGGGACTATGAAAAAGGGAAGTCGGGATTCCCCTTTCCGCTTTTTCACAGTCCCATGTTCACTTTGTTTTTATTGAATAGGTACTACTCCGCCATCATACTTCTTGTTGATAAAGTCCTGAATTTCCTTGGACTGTAATACTTCCACAAGAGTCTTTGCCCATTCTGCATCCTTATTCTTCTCTGCTACGGCAACGATGTTTGCGTAAGTCTGAGCAGCCTCGGAATCAGCCTTCTCCACAACTAAAGCATCAGATGGCTTAAGGTTTGCCTGAAGTGCAAAGTTTCCGTTCATACAAGCAAAGTCTACGGAATCCAAAGAACGAGGAATCTGTGCAGCCTCTACCTCATATAACTCGATGTTGTGAGGATTCTCTACCACATCCTGCTTGGTTGCGGTAAGACCTGCCCCATCCTTTAATTTGATGATACCGTTGTCCTGAAGCAGTAACAGTGCTCTTGCCTCATTTGTAGTATCGTTGGGAACTGCAATCTTAGCGCCGTCCTTAAGTTCCTTTAAATCCTTGGACTGTCCTGCATAGATTCCGAATGGCTCATAGTGAACCTTTCCTACGGAAACAACCTTGGTATTCTTTTCCTTATTAAACTCCTCTAAGTAAGGAAGATGCTGGAAGTAGTTGGCATCGATTTCTCCCTGATCTGTAGCCAGGTTTGGCTGTACATAGTCGTTGTAGGTAACGATTTCGATTTCCACGCCCTTCTTCTTTAAAGCATCCTTTGCAGCCTCTAAAATCTCTGCATGGGGGCTGGGTGTAGCACCGATTTTAATCTTTACGGTCTCTCCCGCTTCAGCCTTCTCTGTAGCTTTCTCTGTTTCTCCGGCCTTCTCGGAAGCCTTTTCAGAAGCGGCCTCGGTCTGCTTCTCACTCTCCGCCTTAGTTTCTGCCTTCTGTCCTCCACATGCTACAAGCCCAAAGGCCAAAGCAAGGGATGCCACAAGCACGCCAATTTTCTTTTTCATAAAACTCCTCTTTCTCTCCCTTTAGGGAGAATCCTTTCCTTCCCATAGGAAAATGTTCTTCTACTCTATTCCTTGGGTGTGCTCCCTGTTGAAAAGTCCTTTTCAACTCCACTATGGGATAAGAAAAAATCGAAAAAAGCAATGCGTCGGTATGTGATTCAATTTGAT
>CAUSUG010000041.1:0-11413 GCA_963534765.1 uncultured Oribacterium sp. | reverse complement strand
AAATATAATTTTTCAAGCCTATATTGCTTAGAAAAATTTATTGATTCTTTATAGCTCCTTGACTGTCAGAGGAAAATTTCCTCTTACTTCTTAGTAATCTTGGTTCCGGTCTTGCCCTGTAATGCTTCTCTTGCCTTCTCCAAAAGGGTAATCATAGCTTCATTTCCCTTCTTAGCGGAAGCGAACTGGATAGCAGCCTGTACCTTTGGAAGCATGGATCCGGGAGCGAACTCGCCCTGGTCTGCATACTTCTGAGCCTCTTCTACGGAAAGGTCTGTTAACCACTCCTGATCCGGCTTACCATAACGGATAGCAACCTTCTCTACAGCAGTCAAGATAATCAGCATATCTGCTTCCAAACTCTCTGCCAAAAGGGCTGCCGCGAAGTCCTTATCGATAACCGCAGCGGCTCCGGCAAGGTGCTTTCCTTCAGAAACCACGGGAATTCCGCCACCACCGCAGCAAATTACCAGCTCTCCCGCATCGGACATAGCCTTAATTGCGGAAAGCTCTACAATCTCCTTTGGCTTTGGAGAAGCAACTACACGACGGTATCCCCGGCCTGCATCTTCCTTAATGTTCCAGCCTCTCTTCTGTGCCTCAGCCTCAGCCTCTTCCTTGGTCATGAAACGACCGATTGGCTTGGTTGGATTCTGGAAAGCAGGGTCATCCTTATCTACACGAACCTGAGTTACTACGGTTACTACTGGAGGTACCTTTCCTCCTCTGTTCAAGAATTCCTCTCTCAAGGCATTCTGGATATCATAACCGATGTACGCCTGGCTCATAGCTACACATACGGAAAGAGGAGTCGGATCTTCCTTATGCTCGGAAGCAAACTCTCCCATAGCATTGTTGATAACACCAACCTGAGGACCGTTTCCGTGAACAACTACTACTTCATTTCCGTCTTCTACAAGGTCAACGATAGCCTTTGCGGTGGTCTTTACGGCTACCATCTGCTCCGGCAAATTATTTCCCAGGGCATTTCCCCCTAAGGCGATAACAATTTTCTTTCCCATAATTATTCTCCAATAAAAATTTTTACTCCTGAAACAGGAAAAATAGGCTTTTCAAATCCTTTTTAAGGGAAGAATAGCGCCCCGAATAAATCGGGACGCTATATCATTCTCCCTCTAAGCGTTTATTCTTAACGAGTATCGCACGCGTAGTGTGCGATATCTCGTTTTGCTTCAAAGGTTCTATCTGTCTGCATGAATTATGCTTCAGATTTTATCTTGTCTGCACGAATTATGCTTCGAAGATTCCATCCTGTCCGCACAAATTATGCTTCGAAGATTCTATCCTGTCCGCGCTTCTGTAACTCCTCTAATACCTTTGCTGGATCCTTGAACTTCTCAAGAAGGATCATAGCTGCGATAACGTATGGCTTGAAGGAAGCCTCCTTGTAAAGTGGGTCTCTGTAACGATCGAATACAGTTGCGTCAACCTCACCTTCCTTGCAGGATACGCCGGTGATATCAGCAGGTAAGCAGTGCATGTAGAGAGCCTTTCCGTCCTTGGTCAGCTTCATCATCTCTTCTGTACAAGCCCAATCCTTGTGCTGAGCGTTCTGAGCAAGAAGCTCCTTCTCAAGAGCCTTGATGCCCTCTGTGTCACCCTCACCGTAAAGGTTGGTTCTCTTCTCCATAGCTGCAAATGGAGCCCAAGACTTTGGATATACGATATCAGCATCCTTGAATGCTTCCTTCATATCGTTGGTAACCTTGAAAGATCCGCCGGACTCCTTAGCATTCTTCTCTGCTACGTCTACAACGTCCTTCATTACATCATATCCTTCCGGATGAGCAAGAACTACTTCCATACCAAGTCTTGTGAAAAGACCGATTACACCCTGAGGTACGGAAAGTGGCTTTCCGTAAGAAGGAGAGTATGCCCAAGTCATAGCCAGCTTCTTACCCTTTAAGTTCTCGATTCCGCCCATCTCGTGGATTACGTGTAAAGCGTCAGCCATGCACTGTGTCGGGTGGTCGATATCACACTGTAAGTTAACCAGAGTAGGTCTCTGCTCTAAAACGCCGTCCTTGTGTCCTGCCTCAACAGAATCAGCAACCTCGTGCATGTAAGCATTTCCCTTACCGATGTACATATCATCACGGATACCGATAACGTCAGCCATGAAAGAGATCATGTTAGCGGTCTCACGAACGGTCTCACCGTGAGCAACCTGAGACTTTCCTTCATCCAGATCCTGAACCTCTAATCCAAGAAGGTTACAAGCGGAAGCGAAGGAGAAACGAGTTCTTGTGGAATTATCACGGAATAAAGAAATTCCTAAACCGGAATCAAAAACCTTTGTGGAGATGTTTCTCTCTCTTAAGTTTCTGAGTGCATCTGCAACATCCCATACTGCCTTTAACTCATCATCAGACTTTTCCCATGTAAGGAAGAAATCGTTTAAGTACATCTTGTCAGTCTTAAGTCCCTTAATTTCCTTTACTAACTCTTCAAACTGCTGCTTCTTATCCATTTTAATCTCCTTTAAAAATGTGTTTATCCGATAAAGCCCCATGGCTTAATCTTTATTCTTATTTTGTACCTCTACTCCGGACTTGCCGAAAAGTATAGTACTGATTTGCACTTTAGACTCTAAAACTTAGTCACAGTAGTACTGTGGAAGAGCTGCGTAGAATGCTGCACAGGTTACCAAGTCCTTCTTCCATGTGATCTCGTTAGGTGCGTGAGCCTGAGCCTCAGCTCCGGGTCCGAATCCGATTACAGGGATACCGTTTCTTCCCATGATGGAAACACCGTTTGTAGAGAAGGTCCACTTGTCAAGAAGAGGTCTTGGCTCTCTCTCTGCCACTGTATCCACTTCACCGATTCTCTTCTCACCGTAAAGATCCTTGTAAGCAGCAACGGAAGCCTTACATAACTTGTGATCCTCAGGAAGTACCCATGTTGGGAAGTAGCACTCGATTGGGTATACACATCCTGTGAAGGAAGGACGATCATAGTTGTACATAGAAACTACAACATCCTCACCGTACTTCTTTACTGCAGGAAGCTGTCTGATTTCCTCAAGACAAGACTCCCAAGTCTCTCCGGCAGTCATTCTTCTATCCAAAGATACAGCACAGCTGTCAGCTACTGCACAACGAGAAGGAGATGTGAAGAAGATCTCGGAAGCGGTAACAGTTCCTCTTCCTAAGAAACGAGCCTCTTTCCACTGCTCATTGTACTTCGGATTTAACATCTTAACCAATCCGCGGATAGAAGTAGACTCTGCATCTCCGTTGTTGTTTAATGCACGAACGTCGGAAAGAATGTCAGCCATCTTGTAGATTGCATTGTCTCCTCTTTCAGGAGCGGAACCGTGGCAGGAAACACCCTTCACGTCAATGCGGATCTCCATACGTCCTCTCTGTCCTCTGTATAATCCACCGTCAGTAGGCTCGGAAGATACAACGAACTCAGGACGAATCTTGTCTTCGTTGATGATGTACTGCCAGCAAAGACCGTCACAGTCCTCTTCCTGTACAGTTCCTACTACCATTACGCGGTACTTATCGTTCAGAAGTCCCATGTCCTTCATGATCTTTGCAGCATATACAGCAGAAACGGTTCCGCCGAGCTGATCGGAAACACCTCTTCCACCGATCTTGGTGTCATCCTCGTATCCGTCGTATGGATCAAATGTCCAGTTTGATCTGTTTCCGATTCCTACGGTATCGATGTGTCCGTCGAAGCAGATCAGGGTCTTTCCGGATCCCATGAATCCCATTACGTTACCCTGTGGGTCAACCTTAACCTCGTCAAAGCCAACCTTCTCCATCTCATTCTTGATAGTCTCAACGTGCTTTGCTTCGTCAGCGGACTCTCCCGGATTCTTTACGATTGCTCTCAAGAAAGCACTCATGTCAGCCTTATAGCCTTCTGCTCTCTTCTTAATCTCTTCCAAAACTTCCTTATTTAACTGTCCCATACTAATATCCTCCTTAGTTATATATAAGCCTGTTATCCAGGGTGTTGCACAATTTGTTTCTTTGAAAATGAAGTTCTATCTTACTTCTCTTTTGCTTCCCAGATGATGTTCTTCCAACGCTCAGGGTCTGTATCTCCCTCGGTATTGAAGCAAAGCACCTTACTGTTCTCGTTAAGCTGTAACTTCTCTCTTAAATCCTTGAAGTCATCCTGCAACATGATGGCAGCCAATGCACCGAAGCCTGCTGCACCGGACTCTCCGGAAAATACCTGATCGTCTCCCTTTAACGGAGCGTTCAACATTCTCATTCCTCTTGCAGCAACGATATCCTCAGCAGAGATAAATGCCTTTGCATGGTTCTTCAAGATATCCCAAGAAGTGATGTTTGGCTCTCCGCAAGCAAGTCCTGCCATGATGGTAATCATATCGCCGTCTACAATGCGGATGTTTCCGTCATTTGCCACAGCGCCCTTGTAAAGACAATCTGCAACGGAAGCCTCAACCACAACCATAATAGGAGGGTTCTCCTTGTAACGATTAGCGAAGTATCCAACTACAGCACCTGCCAAAGAACCTACGCCGGCCTGTACGAATACGTGGGTAGGTCTTTCTCCCAGCTGGTCGGCCGCCTCATCCGCCATGGTTCCGTAGCCTTCCATAATCCAAGCAGGAATCTTCTCATAGCCTTCCCAAGCGGTATCCTGTACTACGATTCCGTGTTCTTCCTTCTCAGCAAGAGCTGCAGCCTGTCTTACACACTCGTCATAGTTTACATCGGAAATCCATGCCTTGGCATTCTCAGCCTTGATGTGGTTCAAACGGGTCTCTGTAGAGCCCTTCGGCATGATGATTACACAGTTCTGTCTTAACTTATTAGCCGCCCAGGCCACTCCTCTTCCGTGGTTTCCGTCGGTAGCGGAGAAGAAGGTTGCTGTTCCGAACTCTTCCTTTAACTTCTCGGAAGTTAAAACATTGTAGGGAAGCTCGGAAATATCCTTTCCGGTTTCCTCGGCAATGTAACGAGCGATAGCGTAGGAACCGCCTAATACCTTGAAGGCATTTAAGCCGAAACGATAGGACTCATCCTTCACGTAGATATTTCCCAGGCCAAGATATTTTGCCATATTGGGAAGCTTGCAAAGAGGGGTCTCAGAGTACTGAGGGAAGCTCTCGTGGAAGGTTCTTGCCTTCTTTACTTCTTCCATAGACATAAGAGGAAGATTCTTGTCCTCTGTCTTTGGCATTTCGTTAATTTTCCATTTTAAATCCTGCATGGCTATTCCTCCTTTTTTTCGCCACTATACTGTTACTTTTTGCTTTGGTCAATATAGCTGTATAAAGTAAATTTGCTGATGCCGTAGAAATTGGAAACCTTGTCCCCTGACTTGGTAATCAGGAAGGCTCCCGCATCCCGTAAGAACTGGATGGCTTGAATTTTTTCTTCCTTATTCATCAGAGCCGGCGGCTTTCCAATCCGCTTCACACTTTGATTAATCAGGTTGTCCAAAAGGTCATTCACGTTCAAAGGAATCTGTCCGTCCCCGTTACTGTCATGGCTCTCCACCGTGGTAATGGACTGTAATGCCGCATCCACATTCATCAGTGCGGTTACATCATAGTTGATGCCCAGAACCCAGCGATATTTTCCGGTGCTGTCCTTCAGGAAAACTGTAGAGGACTTTAGGATTCTGCCGTCCTGGGTAGTAGTGCGATAGCCCAGATGGTCCACAATGATGTCTCCCTTTTCTATCGCTTCCAGAGTTTCCAGTACCACCTTTGAGGCGCCGTCCCCAATTTTTCTGCCGCTCACATGTCCGTTGATGATGAAAATGATGGTATGTTCCAAATCCTTTACGGAAAGGTCATGGATACAAACCTCGCAATCCTTTCCGAACTGTCTGGCAATACCGTGGGCCGTACTCACCAGCATTTCCAAGCTGCTGTCCTCTGCCATTTTCCCTCCTTTCTACCGGATTTTATGCTTTCAAAATCTATCGAAAAAGCACTACCTAAAAATTTTTTATGTATCCCTATCTTAGCACGGTTTTTTTACTTTGCAATGGTTTTTTCAAAAAATTTTTTAGCTTCCAAAAATTTTTTTATGTTCTCCATTGCATTTACTTTCAGGGAATGATAAAATCCTATCAAATCTGTTTTTTCCTAGAATTTTCAAGGCTTTACAGCGATTTTTTTAGGAAAAACTGTATACAATTTTTCGCACTGAGCCAAGGGCTCTTAGAAAGAAAAGGAGGATTGAGCTATGTTTTTAATCGGAAATGGACGTCTTTTCACCAGAGACGAAAAGAACAGCTTTTTCGAGAATGGCGCAGTAGTTTGGGAAGACAATACTATTGTAGAAGTCGGGGATTTTGAGACATTAAAGAAAAAATACGCAGATGCGGAATTTATTGATGCAAAGGGCGGTGTGATTCACCCGGCTTTTATCAATACCCATGAGCACATCTACTCTGCTTTGGCAAGAGGCTTATCCATCAAGGGTTATGCTCCTAACGGATTCTTGGAGATTCTGGACGGACTTTGGTGGACTATTGACCGGAATCTGGACAACGACTTAACCAAACTTTCCGCAGAAGCTACTTATTTAGAATGTATCAAGAACGGAGTAACTACCATCTTCGATCACCACGCTTCCTTCGGAGAGATTTCCGGATCCCTTTTCGCCATCGAAGAGGCTGCCAGAGACTTCGGCGTACGTTCCGTTCTTTGCTATGAGATTTCTGATCGTGACGGTAAGGAAAAGGCACATGCCGCTATTAAGGAAAATGTTGACTTCGCAAAGCACGCTCTTTCCCTGAAGGACGACTTCATTAAGGGAATGATGGGTATGCATGCAAGCTTTACCATCTCCGATGAGACCATGGAGCTTTGCCGTAAGGAGAAGCCGAAGGAGATTGGATACCACATCCACGTGGCGGAGGACATCTTAGACCGTCACCGTTGCTTAAAGGAGCACGGCAAGAGAATCGTAGACAGACTCTATGACTGGGATGTATTGGGGGAGAAGACTCTCCTTGCCCACTGCATCTATGTAAATCCTCACGAGATGGATTTGATTCGCGATACCAACACCATGGTAGTACATAACCCGGAGTCCAACATGGGTAATGCCTGCGGATGTCCTCCCACCATGGAGATTGTACATAAAGGGATTCTTACAGGATTAGGTACAGACGGATACACCCATGATATGATAGAATCTTGGAAAGTGGCTAATATTCTCCATAAGCATCATTTGGTAGACCCGGGTGCCGCTTGGGCAGAGGTTCCGGAAATGCTTTTCCAGGGCAATGCTCGTATCGCTAACCGTTATTTTGAAAAGAAGCTGGGCGTATTAGAGAAGGGTGCGGCTGCGGATATCATCATCACCGACTATATCCCGCCAACACCGATGAATGCCGGCAACTTAAACGGCCACATGCTCTTCGGTATGAACGGTCGTTCTGTGGTAACCACCGTCGGAAATGGTAAGGTTCTGATGAAGAACAGAGAGCTTCAGGGAATCGACGAAGAGAGATGCCTTGCCAAGATTCGCGAGGGTGCAGCTCGTTTAGAGAAGAAAATTAACGGTTAAAACGGAATTTCACAAAAAGCAAAGTATTTCTATAGAAGAAAAGGGTAGCTGAGAACCCTTTTCTTCTGGAAACTTTGTTCGCAACATTAATGGGCCATTCTTGGTCAGGCAAGAATACCCCATCAGGGAAAAGCCCTCCTGTAAATCAGGAGAAGACGCAGGATCTTAAGCAGGAGGGCTGTTTACCCGAAAAGGAGATTTCCATGAGTGATATTATGACCCCGATTCCCTTTGACAGATTGATGAACCGTATTTTGGTAGAGCATCAACAGGGAGCTGTTTTTGGTATGCAGAAATGCTACCAGGCAAAAAACCTTCAGCCAAACACTCTTTTTGGCAGAAAATTAGAAGGACAGATTGGACCTGCTGCAGGACCTAACACCCAGCTTGCCCAGAACATCGTTGCTTCTTACTACGGCGGCGCTCGTTTCTTCGAGTTAAAGACCGTACAGAAGATGGACGGTAGAGAGCTGGCAGCTTGTGTAGCAAAGCCCTGTATCACAGCAGAGGACGAGTGTTACAACTGTGAGTGGTCCACAGAGTTGGAAGTACCACAGGCTTTTGCAGAGTATGTAAAGGGCTGGTTCGCTTGTAAGGTTATGGCGAAGGAGTATGATTTAGGCGATCCGGATGCTTTCCAGTTCAACATTTCCGTAGGATATGATCTGGAAGGAATCAAGCTTCCCAAGGTAGACCGTTTCATCAACGAGATGAAGGACGCTAAGGATACCGAAATCTTTAAGGAGTGTAAGGCATGGCTTTTGGCTAACCTTGACCGTTTCCGGAAGGTGACCAAGGAAGATGTAGAGGCTATTCAGTCCGAAATCATCAACAGCGTTACCGTTTCCACCCTTCACGGCTGTCCTCCTTCCGAGATTGAGGCGATTGCTTCTTACCTGATTCAGGAAAAGCATTTGCACACCTTCGTAAAGTGTAACCCTACTCTCTTAGGATATGAAACCGCTCGTGCAATCTTAGACGAGATGGGCTACGACTACATCGCTTTCACAGACTTCCACTTCAAGGATGACTTACAGTACAGCGATGCAGTACCTATGTTAAAGCGTTTACAGGAATTGGCAAAGAGCTTGAACTTAGCCTTCGGTGTAAAGATTACCAATACCTTCCCTGTAGATGTGAAGAATAACGAGCTTCCTTCTCAGGAAATGTATATGTCCGGTAAGTCCCTCTTCGCTCTTTCCATGTCTGTAGCGAAGATGCTGACCAGAGACTTTAACGGAAGCCTTCGTATCTCCTTCTCCGGCGGTGCGGATTACTTCAACATTGAGCGTATCGTGGAAGCCGGCATTTGGCCTGTAACCATGGCAACCACCCTCTTAAAGACCGGTGGATACCTTCGTTTCATTCAGATGGCTGAGCTTTTAGAGAAGAACCTTGCAAAGCCTTGGGAAAAGGTTGAGCTTTCCTTAGTGGAGAAGATGATTGCAGACGCTAAGAGCGATAAGCACTTAGTAAAGCCCGTTAAGCCCCTTCCCAACAGAAAGTCCAATAAGAAGGTTCCTTTAGTAGATTGCTATACCATGCCCTGTCGTGACCGTTGCCCAATCCACCAGGATATCACCAGCTACGGCCGCCTGGTAAATGAAGGCAAGTTCCAGGAAGCTTTAGAGGTTATCTTAGATAAGAACCCGCTTCCCTTCATGACCGGAAATATCTGTACTCATACCTGTCAGTCTGCTTGTACCAGAAATCACTATGAGACAGACGTACAGATTCGTACTAACAAGTTGATTGCTGCAAGAGGCGGATATGATGCCGTTCTTCCCGGATTAAAGCAGGAAGGTTCTGTGCAGAAGAAGGTTGGTGTTATCGGAGCAGGTCCTGCCGGTATCTCTGCCGCTTTCTTCTTGGCAAGAGCAGGCGTAGAAGTTCATGTTTACGATAAGGACGCTGTAGCCGGCGGTGTAGTAGCTAACGTTATCCCGGGATTCCGTATCCCTGCTGAAGAAATTCAGAAGGACGTAAATCTTGCTAAGCAGTACGGCGCTCAGTTCCACCTTGGACAGGAAGTTAGCGATATTGACGCTTTCCGTAAGGAAAATAACTTTGACGCTGTAGTCGTTGCTATCGGTGCCCACAAGGAAGCTCCCCTTGTTCTGGAAAAGGGAGAGGCTTACAATGCCCTTCATTTCCTGGCGGACTTCAAGGAGAAGGACGGCAAGTTGGATTTAGGAAAGAACGTTGTTGTAGTAGGTGCAGGAAACACCGCTATGGACGTTGCAAGAGCAGCGAAGAGAAACGCAGGAGTAGAAAATGTTTACCTGGTATACAGAAGAACCAAGCGCTATATGCCTGCGGATCAGGAAGAATTGGAAGAGGCTATTGAAGAAGGCGTAATCTTCCAAGAACTTCTTGCTCCATTTACCCACGAGAACGGTAAGTTACTTTGCCACCGCATGGTGCTTTCCGATGTGGATGCTTCCGGAAGACGTTCCGTTAAGGAAAGCGACGAAGTGGTTGAGATTCCTTGTGATACCGTAATCGCTTCCATCGGTGAGAAGGTAGACGGTTCTTTCTATGAGAAGAACGGTATTGCTGTTACCGACAAGGGACTTCCTGTATTAAAGAAGGAAAGCAATGAGACTTCCGTAGCCGGCGTTTATGCTGCAGGAGACGGTGCTTTCGGCGCTTCCGTAATCGTAAAGGCTATTGCCGATGCGAAGCTTGCTTGCGAAGCAATCTTAAACAAGACCATCGGAACCGACCGTCCTTCTCAGACAACTGACGAGAAGATTTACGGAAAGAAGGGCAATCTTGTAGAGCCGGAGAAGGGATTAAATCCTGACAAGCGTTGTCTTGCCTGCGACCACATTTGTGAGAACTGCTGCGACGTATGTCCTAACCGTGCAAACTTCGCCATCAAGGTTCCCGGCGTAGAGATGCACCAGATTATCCACGTGGATTATATGTGTAACGAGTGCGGTAACTGTGAGACCTTCTGCCCATACAACTCTGCTCCTTACAAGGAGAAGTTCACTCTCTTCCACAGAGCCGAGGAAATGGAAGACTCCACCAACGACGGATTTGCATTCGTTGACAATGATGGAAATGCCATTGTTCGCGTAGGCGGCGAGAAGATGAACTACAAGGTAGGCGATAAGAATACAAAGCTCTTCTATCGTCTGGCTGAACTGGTAGATACCGTTTACAACGATTATTCCTACCTCTTAATCTAATAGAAAAGAAATATAGGACTGCAGAATAAGTTATTGTTTTCATGCAGTTGCAGGTCTAAAGCTAAGGCGGGCTCTCACAGAGCTCGCCTTTTAGCGTGAAGAACTGTAAATATTCAGAAGTTTCGCGATGATGCAGTATGGGTCTGTAATCGGGGCACGCTCCCGCTAACCTCGCCTTCGTAGTGAAGGACTGTATTCTTTGTAACGATGCGCTCTGATGCAGTATGGGTCTTGTAATTGGGGCACGCTCTCGCTAACTTCGCCTCGTAGCGGATACTAAGCGAAAAATACAGTTCCTGTATTTTTCGCAAGTACCGACGGGCTCAGATTGCCCCCTATTACAAGACCCATACTGCATCTATCGCTTCATTTATTAATTTTTACAGTCCTTCACTTCACCGGCTTTCGATAAGTTTCGACAGGCTCAGATTACCCCATATTACAGATCCATACTGCATCATTCGCTTCATCTATTGATTTTTACAGTCCGTCACTCGATTGGCTTTCAGTAAGTACGGGCAGGCTCAGATTACCCCATATTCAGACCTATATTGCCGAAAATTTCTTTGCTATTTTATTTTTTTACACCCCATTTATTTTATTTCTTTCTCTTCTTTATTTTGTAACCAAATCTTCCCTTTTCTGTCTTTCCTAATGTGCTATCACTTTAAGGTGTTT
>CAUSUG010000040.1:0-11538 GCA_963534765.1 uncultured Oribacterium sp. | reverse complement strand
GCCTTATGGGTCTCAGAACCCTTTCCGCCGTTGTGTCCTTCTTCGATATACTTCTTGGCATTGTCCCATGCTCCACCGGAGTTGGACATGAAGATTGCCATCATAACACCGGAAACCAAAGATCCTGCCAAAAGTCCGCCAAGAGCCTCTGCACCGAGAAGTAATCCGATAGCCAGCGGTGCAATAACTGCCAGCACACCGGGAACAATCATTTCCCTTAAAGCCGCACGGGTAGAAATACTTACACAGGTCTTATAGTCAGGCTTATCTGTGCCTGCCATAATGCCCGGCTTCTCTTTAAACTGTCTTCTTACTTCGGAAATCATGGCAAAGGCTGCCTTACTTACAGAGCTCATGGTAAATGCAGAGAAGAGGAAGGGGAGCATAGCACCGATAAAGAGTCCGATACATACCCTACTGTCCAAAACATTGATGCTCTTTAACTGTACAGCTTCCGCATAAGATGCAAATAATGCAAGAGCTGTTAAGGCTGCGGAACCGATAGCAAATCCCTTACCCATAGCTGCTGTTGTATTTCCTACAGCATCCAGCTGGTCGGTAATCTTACGAACACCTTCTTCCAGACCTGCCATCTCCGCAATACCGCCCGCATTGTCCGCGATGGGGCCGTAAGCATCTACCGCAACGGTGATTGCTGTTGTGGAAAGCATACCCACAGCGGATAAAGCAATACCGTAAAGTCCTAAAAGACTGAAGGATACAAAAATTGCTACGGAAATCAACAAAATAGGAATAGCTGTAGAGCGCATTCCGATAGCCATACCGGAAATGATATTGGTAGCGGATCCGGTTTCAGACTGCTTCCCAATTTCTTTTACAGGAGCATAGCTGGAGGATGTGTAATACTCGGTAATGGCACCGATGCATAATCCTGCAATCAATCCTGCTGTAACAGCCAAAGCCGCATGGAAATCTCCGAAGAAATAATTGGAAAGTCCAAAAGCAAAAACAATAACTGCCACTGCAGCAGAGTAGCTGGCAGTCTTTAATACCTTACTGGGATCCTCTCCACCAATCATAACTACGGAAAAGCTTCCTAAGATACAAGCCAGTAAGGATAATCCTGCAAGAAGCAGAGGAAAGGCAATTCCCTTATCCTGAAAAGCCAGTGCACCTAAAGTCATAGCAGAAACCAAAGCACCTACATAGGACTCGAAAAGGTCAGCGCCCATTCCGGCAACATCACCTACGTTATCTCCTACATTGTCCGCAATAACCGCAGGGTTTCTGGGGTCATCCTCAGGGATTCCCGCCTCAACCTTACCTACAAGGTCTGCTCCAACGTCGGCTGCCTTGGTATAGATTCCTCCACCTACACGGGCGAAAAGGGCAATGCTGGAAGCTCCCAGGGAGAATCCGGAAAGCACACCTACGTCCTTCGTGAAGTAATAGAAAAGTCCCAAACCGAAAATACCGAAGCCTGCCACGGACATTCCCATTACGGAACCGCCGGAAAAAGCAATGGATAAAGCCTTCTTCATTCCGGACTGTCTTGCCGCCTCTGCAGTACGAACATTGGCTGCGGTTGCGGAACGCATTCCGAAATATCCTGCCAATGTGGAAAGCAAAGCACCGAAGACAAAAGCCGCTCCGCTAAGCCAGCTTCTTGTTCCTAAACCGATGCAAAGGAAAAGGCTGCAAACAAAAAAAAGAAGAATCTTGTATTCCGCGAAGAGAAAGGCCTGCGCACCCTCTGCAATCGCATGGGCAATTTCCTTCATCCTCTCGTTACCGGAATCTTCCTTCTGAATCTTCTGTGCCTGAAAAAAAGCGAACAAAAGACCCAATACGCCCAATACGGGCACCAGCATAAACATAGTATTCATATCTTCCTCCCTCGTGAAACCATAAATTTTGTCAAAAACTCATGGATTTTCTCCTGCTGTTTCCCCATTTTAACAAAATGATTAGGTTTTTTCTACTATTATTTTTAAAAAAGAAATTTATTCCACTATTATTTATGCTTTTCTTTTCGTACAATTTAGTTCTATATTTTTATGCAAAATTCTATTTATTTTTTAAAAGGTCGAAAATCACTCCGATTCCGTAAATCATACCGCCAAAATAAATGGCAATATCTCCTATGTTAATGATGGCATTTTTCAAAAAGGAAACGCGAACATTGATATAATCCGTTACCTTTCCCTTAATCAGACGATCATAGGTATTGGAGGAAGCTCCGCCGATGACCATGGCGGTACCCCATTTTTGCAAAAAGAAACCGTCCCCCAGAAGAATGCTCATATAGGGCAAGGCAAAAATCAGGAAGAGGGTAGCAAGCAAGGACAAGGTCTTTACCAGCTTCGGATATTTCTCCAGTCTTCCCATGGAAAATCCCGGATTATGGGCTCTTCGTATCTGCACAAGACCTTTTGATCCGGGTAAATCTCTGGGAAAGTTTTCTTTTGGCTCCTCGTCTATGGCATGTTTAAAAAGCTGGTCAAGGGCAAAAATGCCTGCCGCAAAGAAGATTAAATAACGCATTTCCTTACTGAGATACCAAATCCATTCGATATGATACTGCTTAAATATCCGTAATAAAACTCCGTGTTTTCCCATTTTTTCACCCTAAATCCTTTTTATAATATTTAGCTTCTTACTCTCTATACCTTCGTCATTCTTCTGCTTCGTCTTACCCTGTTGATATGCCGTTCAAACTCCCCGCTTTCCAAAAGCTCCGTAAGAATACACTGCTCCAATACCGGCACGGAGCAGGAATAAAAGGCGATTTTCTCCAGATTTTCTTTCAAATTCTTCTTTGGTAGCAATAGATAGGCCATACGAAAGGCCGGGCCGATGGTTTTGGAAAAGCTGTTCATGTAAAAAACATTTTCCCCGGCTTCCATGGAAAATAGACAATCCTCCGGCTTTCCCAGGGGAGAAAATTCGGAATCATAATCATCCTCAATGATGACCGCCCCGTTTCTATGGGCAAAGTCCAGATACTCCCGCCTTTTGGACGCATCCGCCGTGATCCCTGTAGGGTAGCTGTGGAAGGGAGTCACATGAAGCACCTTGGCCTTTGCCTTTTGCAGGGCAGCACTTTCAATACCGTTCTTTCCCATGGGAAGGAGCTCCAGTTGAATACCATGGCTCTCATAAATCCTTTGCATCTTATCATAGGAAGGAGATTCCACTGCAAAGCGCTTTTCTTCTCCCAGAATTTGTGCAAGGAGAGCATAGAGATTTTCTGCACCGGCGCCCAGAATCATTTGCTCTTCCTCCACAAAGATTCCCCGTCCTCTTCGCAAATATTCCTTCAGTGCCCTTCTTAAAAAAAACTTCCCCTGCATTTCGGAGGCTTCCAGAATCTCCTCCTGATACTTGCTCATGGCTCTCCGCACCGCTTTGGCAATGGTGGGATAGGACATTTGCTCCCGGGAAACAGCAGTTTTCCTCTTGAAAAAATCGATAAAACCGGCTTTCTCTTCCTTATCGGTAACAGGAAAAACATCTCCCTCCTGGTAGGAAACAAAGTAACCGCTTCGTTCCTTCCCCTCAATATACCCTTCCTCCTCCAAAAGTGCCAGCGCATGTTCCACTGTAATCAGGGAAATGCCCCGTTCCTCGGAAAGATAGCGCTTGGAGGGAAGGCGTTCCGAGAAGCCGTAGCGGCCTTCCACAATATCCTGCCGCATTTCCCGGTAAAGCTCCATGTACTTTTTCACCCTTCCCTCCTTTCTTTGGCTGTAAGCTCCTAAATCACTTTTTCGTAGCTGAATTTTACTCTGCCAAATTTATAAAAACTGCTTATAGTAGGCAAATGCAGAGGGAATACTGAGTTCTCCGTGGATTTCTTCCTTACTATAGAAACGATAGCCCTGCTTTTCCCAAGTCTTCTTAGCTTTACCGCTCTCCTCCGGGAGAAAACGTTCTCTTAAAATGACGGCCTTTTCTTCTTTCTGTCTTTCCTCTTGCCGTCCTTCCTCCTGAAAGTCTCCGCAATAAACCTCATAGCCTATCATTTCCCACTCCTTGTGGGTGAAAATGTGTTTTGCCTCACCTAAAGCTTTGATTCGCAAGGAACGTAAGCCTAAGTTTTCCACCGCTTCCAAGGCTTCCTTTTCCGAACAATGCCCTTCCAGCTTATAAAACTCGTAAAGCCCTGCCAAAAGGCCTTTATTTTCCCGTTTCTTCAGCATAAGCTCCTCCCGATGTCGTATCAGGAAAATGCTGTACTGCTCCACTTTTCTTTTCTTTTTCTCCGGAAGCTTGGGGTAGTCCATAGGATTCCCCGCCTTGGCACTGCTGCAAAACGCTTTCAAAGGACAGGTCTTACAGCCAATCTCCCCCTTGGGAAGGCAGACTCCGGAGCCAAGATCCATTAAAGCCTGGTTAAAATCCCCCGGGTCAATGCCCTGCATTTTCTCCTGAAAATACGAAAAAGCAAGCTTCTTTCCCTCCGGCTCCAATACCACCTTGGGATAGCTTGTTAAACGAGCAAAAATCCGAAGCAGATTTCCATCCAGTGCCGGAATTTCTTCCTTATAAACAATGGAAGCAATTGCCGCGGCGGTATACTCTCCGATGCCGAGAAGCTTCTTTAATTCCTGAAAAGTTTTCGGCATTTCTCCGGCGTATTCCGTCATAATTGTCTTCGCCGCCTTTTGCAGATTTCTTGCCCGGGAATAATAGCCCAGTCCCTCCCAGAGCTTTAAAACCTTCTCCTCCTCCGCATTTGCAAGATCCGCAATTTCCGGAAGTGCCGATAAAAAGCGGGAATAATAGCCCTTCACCGCCTCCACTCTGGTCTGCTGCAACATAATTTCGGACAGCCAGGTGTGATAAGGTCCCGGATCTTCTCGCCAAGGAAGAATCCTCCTATTTTCGTTATACCAGGAAAGAAGCGCTTTCGCAAAGGGATCCTCCCCTCCGCTAAACTGTCTTTTCTCTTTCATCTTCG
Source organism: uncultured Oribacterium sp. (assembly GCA_963534765.1). GTDB lineage: Bacteria > Bacillota > Clostridia > Lachnospirales > Lachnospiraceae > Oribacterium. Next base: position 6,614 of record CAUSUG010000040.1, on the reverse strand, counting down.
CTTCTTCCATTTATTAAACCTCTTTAAAAGAAAAATATTTCCAATCCAATCAAAATCAATATAACGCCACCTAGGATTTCCGCCTTATTGGAAAGAATCGTTCCGCATTTTTTCCCTATGCCGATGGCAAGGTAACAAAGAAGCAGGGTTTCCCCTCCGATAATCAGAGAAGCCAACAGTGCCTTCGTCAGAGTATAGCTTGCGATAGTAAAGCCAACAGAAAGAGCATCGATAGAGGTGGCGATTCCCTGAAGCAGTAAATCCTTCTTTGTCAGAATGGATTCCGCCTCTTCCTCCTTTTTCTGAATACCGGCAAGCAGCATTTTCCCACCGATATAGAGTAGAAGTCCTAAAGAAATCCAGGGAATCAAACTTTCCAGCTTCTGAAAATACTGCAACAAACAATGTACCATAATCCAGCCCAAAAGTGGCATCAAAAACTGGAAGAAGCCGTATACTCCTGCAATACACCACCTCTTCTTTTCCTGCATTCCTTTTTCCGCCAGGCCGTTGGCCATGGAAACCGTTACCGCATCCATAGCAAGGCCTGCTCCCAATAAAAAACTATTGATAATAAACTTCATAACGCTCCTGACTTTTGATTTCTGATTCTAAGCCCAAGTCGAATCCTGTTCCTGTGATTCTTCTACACTACTCCTACACAACGAAAACTCCCGCACTTCAGCGCTAACCCGCAGGAAAAATGAGATTCCCCGCGATACATTAGCGGTACTTTCTAAAAAACAAAAAGGTATAACGATTGCTCGCTATACCTTAAAAATCCTATGACAGACTCCATGTATAGCTTGCGTTATACATGAGTCTCGCATTTTAAAACAAGCCAGGCTTCCCGCCAGTATGTTGACTTGTTGCGCTTTCGCGTATGCTACTCCCTCACTGCTCTTAAGGAGTTTCCCATAAAAGCACGAGGTTAGTCAATTCTAACAGCATTTCAGACTGTTTTTCTTCCCATACAGAATAGAATGAAGAAAGCCACTTTTCCTCTTGAAAACTTTATGGAACAATGATGAAACCATTTTCGCAAAGATTTATTCAAACGAAAAAACATTCAGTCCGGTCTGTCCCTTTAAGTCTTCCTGTCTTCCCACCTTGCCGGGCAGGGTATGAAGGAAGATTTCTCCCGTTCCGGAAATTCTACATTTTTTCAAATGTCCTCCTATGCCTCTAAGCTCTTCATCACAAGCATTGGCATGGATGTGCAAATAGGGCTTTCCGTCCTTTTCCGTTACAGAGCCGACTAAAGAGGTAACTTCCATTTCCCCGGTAAACTCCTTGGGATAGTATTTCTTCTCGGAAACATTATAAAGCCCCACTTCCATACAATCGGAAGCACCGATTCCGGAAATGCTGGCTAAGGCAATGCCCTCCTTCTCACAAAGGTTTGTAAGACATTCCATCACTTCCTCCCCCCTGTCTAAACGTACCACATAATCCTCTCCGATTTTCCGAAACTCCATAGAATCTCCTTTCCCTTCTCTCAAACTTAAGTTATTTAGCGTAACGCCGTGAACAGTTTTCTTTTACAGTATAACACTGTGATTAGTTTTCCTTTACAGTATAACGCTGTGAACAGTTTTTTTCTATCTCACTCAGGAAAATGCGTATGGTTCCTTAGGAAAATACATATAATCGATTTATTCTCGGGCGCCTTTTCTGCTTCGGGAAAATCTCCGGGATTCTCTTTCGAAAAAAACAAAGCTATTGTATACTTAGGCAGACTTTTTGAACTATTTTTTAGGAATTAAAAAAGCTATTTCTTCCTAAACAGAAGGATAGAACTATGCAAAGGAAATGGCAAGCCTATCAGACGGATAGAAATTGTACAGAAAATGGCAGGCCTATCCGTAGGAAGAAGTCGAAAAAGGAGAAGAGCAAAAAAATGGATATTATTCAGAAAATCAGCGAGGATTTGTCCTTAAAGAAAAAACAGGTAGAGGCAGCAGTACAGCTTTTGGATGAAGGAAACACCGTTCCCTTTATTGCCCGTTATCGTAAGGAGCTGACCTCCGGTTTAAATGATGAAGAGCTTCGAAATCTGGAGGAAAAGCTGCAATATCTTCGGAAGCTGGAGGAGCGAAGAGAAAGTATTCTCCATAGTGTTGAGGAGCAGGGAAAGTTAACAGAGGAATTGAAAAAGGAAATCCTGGCCGCAGATACCGCCGTTCGTCTGGAGGATCTGTACCTTCCCTATAAGCCAAAGCGGAGAACCAGAGGCATGATTGCCAGAGAAAAGGGGCTGGAAGAACTGGCTAAGGCTCTTCTTCTCCCCTGCGATAATCCGGAAGCAGAGGCGGAAAAGTATATTTCTCCGGAAAAAGAAGTGCTGACTGCTACCGATGCCTTAAACTACGCCAAGGATATTTTGGCGGAGGACTTCTCCGAGGATGCCCGCTTAAGAGAATGGATTCGAAACAAGAGCCTGAAGGAGGGCTTCATTTGCTCCTCTCTAAAGGAAAAGGAAGAAACACCGGAGAGTAAGACCTATGAAAATTACTTCTCCTACGAGGAAAAAGTGCAATCCATTCCGGGACACCGTATTCTGGCCTTAAATCGTGGGGAGAAGGAAAAAATTCTCAGCGTAAAGCTCCGTTTTCCGGAAGAAGAAATCCTTCATTATATAGAGGAGCAGTTGCAAGTCAGCAAGAAAGGCAAATGCAGGCCTTATCTTGAAGAAGCTATCGCCGATTCCTACAAGCGTCTGATTGCCCCCTCCATTGAAACGGAAATCCGAAACATCTTGACAGAAAAGGCGGAGGACGGGGCCATCCTGGTCTTTTCCGATAACTTAAAACAGCTTTTGATGCAGGCACCCATTACCGGAAAGGTCGTGCTGGGCTGGGATCCGGGCTTTCGTACCGGCTGTAAAATCGCCGTGGTGGATGCCACCGGAAAGGTACTGGATACCACCGTCATTTATCCCACCCCTCCTAAAAATCAGGTGAAGGAGTCTATGGCAAAAATCCACCAGTTGATTCAAAAGCACCATGTGGATATTATCGCTTTGGGAAATGGAACCGCCTCCAGAGAATCGGAAAAGGTGATTTCCGACTATTTAAAGGAGCAAAAGAGCCCTGTAAAATATGTGATTGTCAATGAAGCAGGGGCCTCCGTATATTCTGCCAGCAAGCTTGCTACAGAAGAATTCCCCAATTTTGATGTGGGAGAACGAAGCTCCACCTCCATGGCAAGGCGTTTGCAAGACCCCTTGGCAGAACTTGTGAAAATTGATCCCAAGTCCATCGGCGTGGGACAGTATCAGCACGATATGAACCAAAGTAAGCTTACAGAGCAGTTAAACAAGGTGGTGGAAGACTGTGTAAATAAGGTGGGAGTAGACTTAAATACCGCCTCCGCCTCTCTCCTATCCTACATTTCCGGAATCAGCAAGACCATTGCCAAAAACATTGTGGCTTTTCGAGAAGAAAATGGTGCCTTTAAGTCCCGAAAAGAGCTTTTAAAGGTGGCCAAGTTAGGGCCTAAAGCCTTTGAGCAAAGTGCCGGATTCCTCAGAATCCGTGGGGGAAAAGAGCTTTTGGATATGACCTCCGTGCATCCCGAGTCCTACAGCGTGGCTAAGGAAATGCTGGCATTGGCGGGAATTGCGGAAAATGAACTCCTCTCCGGAAAGGGAAAGGAAATGGGAAAAATCCTTTCCGCCCTCCCCGGCGGATTGAAGGGGGTAGAGCAGAAGCTGTCTGTAGGAGAATACACCTTAAAGGACATTATTGAAGCTTTGGCAAAGCCGGGAAGAGACCCAAGAGAAGATGTTCCCGCCCCCATCCTTCGAGAGGATGTGCTGGAACTGGAAGATTTAAAAGAGGGCATGGTTCTCCAGGGAACCGTGAGAAATGTCATTGACTTCGGAGCCTTTGTGGATATCGGGGTACATCAGGACGGCCTTGTGCATATCTCCGCCCTTTCCAAGAAATTTGTGAAGCATCCATTGGATGTGGTAAAGCTTGGAGATATTGTGAAGGTGAAGGTCTTGTCTGTGGATGTGGCCAGGAAGAAGATTTCCTTGAGTATGAAGGATGTAGAGTAAGGCGGGCTAATATAAAAGGTACATCTGCCAAAACAGATGTACCCTATCTCCCAAATAAATCGGAGTGCGTCCCCGTCCTTGAAGCTGTGAGGATCAGTTGTGATTTATTTACTGCATAAATAAGCAGCCAATCCGGCAGGATATGACATTCTCGAAACCCGATATAATTTCCGGTTAAAGCATGGTCGTGATAACGCTGATCCAAGGTTTTTTCTTCTAAAAGAGTATTTAGTACCGTTTCAAGCAAAGACAGATTATAGCCTCGTTTTTTTGCAAGTTTCAAATCCTTGCGAAAGGCACCTGTGGTTACAAGCTCTAGCATTATTCACCGTCCGTTTCCAGCTCATCCAATAATTCCTGTACCGAGGCATAACGCTTGGCGGGAATTTTTCCTGCCATAATGAGCTTTGCTTCCTCCATCGCCATTTCCGTTTCCAAGTTAAAACGAGGCTGTTTCATTTCAAAAGGAAGTCCTCCCTCCATCAGTGATTTATGAAGAAAAATATTGATGGCATCGGTTACGGTAATTCCAAAGCTTGAAAATAACTGTTCCGCACTCGCTTTTGTTTCCGGATCAATACGGACATTGATATTCGCCGTTTTTGCCATGGTTTTCACCTCCCTGCTTTCTTATAGGGATTATATCACTTTTGCAAACAAATGCAATACAATGTGAAACTTTTTCATGCTCTCGCAAAAAACGAATAACATGTAGTTTTTCGCTTAGTATCCCTACCCGTTAGGCGAACTTAGCGAGAGCGTGCCCCGATTTTAAACCTATACTGCATAAAAACTATCCTGCTCTATTCTGAAGTTTTTACAGTCCCTTATCCCTCTTCTAGCTCTTCTAAGGCTAAGGAGCTTTCTTCCCAGATGGCGTATTGCTCCTGTAGGGAGGCTTCTGCGGCTTCCTGCTCTTTATGTAACTCCATCAGTCTGCCTGCATCACTTCCCACCTCTTCCATGGCGGTGGAGAGTTCCGTGATTTTTTCTTCCAAGCGAGCGATTTCTTCTTCCGCCTTTTTTAGACTGGTTTCCCATTTTCTTTTCTTTGCGGCAAATTCCTTTTGCGAAGCCCAGTCCTGCTTGGCTGCCTCTTTCTCCTGCGCTTTCTTTAATTCCTCAGGGTCTACCCAAGTGTTTTGTACTACATCTTTTTGCAGGCTGTCACCGTAGCTTCTGACATCTTCCTTCTTTTCCAGATAATAGTCGTAATTTCCGATATAATTATCAAAACGATTGGAAAAAAGCTCCATGATTCTGGTAGCTGTTCGGTTAATAAAATATCGGTCATGGGAAACATATAAAACCGTTCCCTCATAGTTACGGATGGCTTCTTCCAGAACTTCCTTTCCCTGAATATCCAAGTGGTTGGTAGGCTCGTCCAAAATCAGAAAGTTCGCATCGGAAAGCATAAGCTTTGCCAAGCTCACTCTGCCTCTTTCTCCACCGGAAAGGTCTCCCACTCTTTTGTACACGTCATCTCCGGTAAAGAGGAAGGCCGCCAGTACATTCCGAACTCTGGTGTTATTCATATCCGGGTAGGTATCTTGAATTTCATCAAAAAGCGTCTTTTCCATGTGAAGGACGGCATGCTCCTGGTCATAATAAGCAATCTTCACTTTGGAACCCAGACGAAACTCTCCTTCGTCCGCCTGAATCAGGCCATTTAAAATCTTTAGAAGGGTGGTCTTTCCGGTACCGTTATCTCCGATTACCGCTACATGCTCCCCTCTTTGAATGGAAAATGTTCCGTGGGAGAACAGCCTTTTCCCATCAAAGCTCTTTCCTAAATCTTTCGCAATCAAGACGTCATTACCGGATGCTTCTCTGGGCATAAACAAAAGTCGCATCTCATTCTGCAAATCCTCCGGTTGCTCCAGTCGCTCCACCTTGGACAACAGCTTTTCTCTGGACTCAGCCCGCTTAATGCTTTTTTCTCTGTTAAACTGCTTTAATTTTTCAATAACCGCTTCCTGATGTTTGATTTCCGCCTGCTGATTCTCATAGGCCTTTCTCTCCGCCTCTCGAATCATTTTCTTTTTTTCCACATATTCGGTGTAATTTCCCTGGTACATCCGAGCCTTGCCCCGCTCCAGGTCAATCACCTTGGTTACGATTTTATCTAAAAAGTATCGGTCATGGGACACCAAAAGAACAGCCCCGTCATAGCGCTTTAGGACTTTTTCCAGCCACTGAATAGAGCCGATATCCAAGTGGTTGGTAGGCTCATCCAAAATCAAAAGGTCGGGCTTCTCCATAAGAATCTCTTCCAGTCTTTTCTTGGTCTTCTGCCCTCCGGAAAGAGACTCGTATTCTTCGTCCTCCTGCTCCATATCCGCATGCTGCTGCGCAAGGTAAGCCATCTTTTTATCTTTGGAAAATGCAATCCCCCCCTCATCTGCCTCCTCAATTCCCAGAATACAGCGGAGTAACGTAGTCTTTCCTGAACCATTGATTCCCACAATGGCTGCCTTTTCCTTTTCCTCAAGATGAAAAGATACTTCCTTTAATACTGATTGTCCTACATAGGATTTACTTAGATTAGAAA
>CAUSUG010000039.1:0-11714 GCA_963534765.1 uncultured Oribacterium sp. | reverse complement strand
AAGCGAAGCTTGAAGTTAGTACTGCTACGTGGCGAGGTTAGCGAGAGCGTGCCCCACTTTCAGACCCATACTGCATATATACTATGAAAAGTATTACAGCTCCTTTCCTTGATACTGTCAACGAAAACGCTTGACAGTAGGAAGCTTTTTTGTTATTTTACTATATCGTGAGGTGAAGTATGGAAGCTTTTGTGGAAAAGGGAAACCTGTTTTTGCTGTATTCCGGCCTGTTAAAGGAGAAGCAAAGACAGATTTATGAATACCATATTTTGGAAGACATGAGCTTTACGGAGATTGGCTTGGAAATGGGTATCACCAGGCAGGCAGCCCAGGCGGTATTTCGAAAGGCGGATGAAAAGTTAAAGTTCATCGAAGAGAATCTTCACCTGGCAGAAAAGTGGCTCAGTATACGGCGTTGTGCGGAAGAAATTCAGGACAAGGCACGGGATGCGGAAATCAAAGCATTAGCAGGAGAAATCATTCATGGCATTTGAAAGTTTATCCGATCGTTTAAGTGATATATTTCAAAATTTATCCGGAAAGGGAAAGCTTTCCGAGGAGGATGTAAACCTTGCCTTAAAGGAAGTTCGAATGGCTTTGTTGGAAGCAGACGTGAACTTCAAGCTGGTAAAGGATTTCATTGCCAAGGTTAAGGAATCCGCCATCGGAGAAGAGGTATTTTCCTCTTTAAGTCCGGCCCAGACAGTGATTAAGATTGTTCGGGACGAACTGACCAAGATGATGGGGGAGGAAAATACGGAGCTGAAGCTTCGCCCTCAAAGTGAGATCACGGTTTTGATGATGGTGGGCTTACAGGGAGCCGGAAAAACCACTACTGCGGCAAAGCTTGCAGGGAAGTTCCAAAAGCAGCATAGAAAGCCTTTACTGGTAGCCTGTGACATTTACAGACCGGCAGCTATTGAACAGCTTCGTGTCAATGCGGAAAAGCTTTCTATCCCCTTCTTTAGCTTGGGAAATCAAGTAAAGCCGGAGGAAATTGCAAAGAAAGCCTATGAAGAGGCCAAGGCAAAGGGCTATAACCTTTTGATTTTGGATACCGCCGGAAGATTGCAGATTGATGATGCTCTGATGGAAGAGCTCAAGCGGATGAAATCTGCTGTACCTGTTGACTGGACAATCCTTACCGTGGATGCCATGACCGGACAGGAAGCGGTAAATGTTGCGGAGAGCTTTAGCAAGGAAGTAGGCGTTAACGGCGTAATCCTCAGTAAGTGCGACGGAGATACCAGAGGAGGAGCTGCCTTATCCATTAAGGCCATGACCGGACAGCCTATTCTCTACTTGGGTATGGGAGAAAAGCTTTCTGATTTAGAACCCTTCTATCCGGACCGTATGGCAGGTCGAATTCTGGGAATGGGAGATGTACTTTCCCTCATTGAAAAAGCCCAGAGCGAAATGGATGAGGAAAAGGCCAAGGAATCCGTTAGGAAATTGTCCAAGGGACAGTTTAACTATGATGATTTCCTGGATCAGATGAATCAGTTACAAAAGCTTGGAGGAATTGCAGGGATTTTAAAGATGCTTCCCGGCATGAATAAGGCTATGCAGGGGATTGATCTGGAAGATTCCGAAAAGAAGATGAAGCAGGTAAAATCCATGATTCAGTCTATGACCTTCAAGGAAAGAGCCAATCCGAAGCTTATGAATCCCTCCCGTAAGAAAAGAATTGCCCAGGGAGCCGGAGTGGATATTGCAGAAGTCAACAAGCTGGTAAAACAGTTTGAAGAGATGCAGAAAATGATGAAGCAATTTGGCGGTTCCATGAAGGGAAAGCACGGAGGTTTCCCGGGAATGGGAATGGGCAAGAACCCCTTCGGAAGAGGAGGCGGGTTTCCCTTCTAAAGAGATGTACTCCCCTTCTAAAGAATAGGGGGATTAGCTCCTAAAAAATAGGCGAATTACCTTCTAAAGAATAGGAAACTTGTTTTTTCATCAAGCATTTTATGTAGCGTTTCAACAGCTAGTCTGTAGAAATAAATTTATCTAAACACACACAAAGGAGAAAAGAAATGGCAGTTAAGATCAGATTAAGAAGAATGGGACAGATTCACGCACCTTACTATCGTGTTATTGTGGCAGATTCCAGAAGCCCAAGAAACGGTAAGTTCATTGCAGAGCTTGGGTATTATGATCCAACTAAGGAGCCAACAGTATTTAAGGTAGACGCAGAAGAGACAAAGAAGTGGTTACAAAACGGAGCACAGCCAACAGAAACTGTTGCAAGACTTCTGAAGAAGTTTGACATCTAAGTCTACTTTTAAAGGAGGATGCTGTCGTGAAGGAATTACTGGAAACCATTGCAAAGGCATTGGTTCAGTTTCCTGAAGATGTTCATGCTGAGATGGAAGAGAAGGAGGGAGAAATCCACCTGACTCTTTCCGTAAATGAGCAAGACATGGGAAAGGTGATTGGACGTTCAGGTCGTATCGCCAAGGCGATCCGTTCTGTCATGAATGCTGCTGCATCCAAGCAAAATCTCAGAATATCCATCGATATTCAGTAAGGGGAAGGTATGTCTTAGGGCATACCTTTTCTTCACGCTAGGGGAGGGAAGATGTTAAAAGAGCTACGAGTAGGAACGATTTTGAAACCCCATGGCTTAAAGGGGGAAATGAAGGTTTTTCCCACAACGGAAGAGCCTAGACGTTTTACTCAATTACAGGAATTGATTTTACGAAGAGAAAGTAAGGGACTTCGGGATACTTCCTTTTCTGAAAGCAGAAAAATCAAGTCGGTTCGCTTTCAGGGAGAATTTCTGCTTTTACAGTTAGAGGGGATTGACTCTGTGGAAATGGCGGAAAAATATCGTAACGTATCTTTAATGATTCCTAGAGAACAGGCTCTTCCTTTAGGGGAAAAGGAGTATTTCCTTGGGGATTATATCGGTATGGACGTCTATATTGAGGGAAAAGAGCTCTTGGGAGAAGTGAAAGAAGTGATTGAAACCGGGGCAAACCTGGTGTTTTCTGTAGAAGGAAAGGAAAAAGAATATCTTATTCCCCACATTCCTCCGGTGGTATATGAAATCAAGGAGAATCGCATCGGAATTCATCTGATGGAAGGATTACTGGAGCTATGAGTAAATTTACTGTTTTTACTCTGTTCCCGGAACAGATTGAAAATGCCCTATCCCATTCCATTATGAAAAGAGCTATGGAAGACGAGAAGCTATCCTTAAATTGCGTCAATATTCGTGATTTCACAGAGGATCCCCACGGCCATGTGGATGATGCCCCCTTTGGGGGAGGGGCAGGAATGTTAATGCAGGTTCAGCCCATTGTTTCCGCCTTTGAGGACTTGGTGCAAAGAGAAGGAAGACCGGATAGAGTCATTTACTGCTCACCCAGAGGAAAGGTATTTCAGCAAGGCATGGCCATGGAATTGGCCAAAGAGGAGCATATTCTCTTTCTTTGCGGGCATTACGAAGGCATAGACCAAAGAGCCTTGGATATTCTGGAGGTAGAGGAGGTTTCCATCGGAGACTATGTGCTTACGGGAGGAGAACTTCCTGCTGTGATTATGATTGATGCCATAGCCCGCTTACAGGATGGGGTTTTAAACAAAAAGGAGAGCTTTGAAGAAGAAAGCTTTTCCCAGGGGCTTTTAGAATATCCCCAATATACCCGCCCCAGAAGCTTCCAGGATAGAGAGGTTCCCGAAATTCTTCTTTCCGGAGATCATAAAAAAATCCGGCAATGGAGGTGGGAAGAGAGCCTTAGAGTCACTAAGGAACAAAGACCTGAGTTATATGAGAAATATAGAGAAGAAAATCCGGAGCTTTTTATCGAAAAAAAGAAGCGGAAGAGATCAAAAATTAAAGTAGAGTAGAGGAAAAAGCAAAGCGGATTAGAGAAAAAATAAAGCAAGGTCAAGGATTTTGCTTGCAATTCCAGCTGCTTTGTGGTAATTTATTAAGGCTGTTTTGTAATAGGACAAAACGAAAACCGTATCATATGTTCCGCTGACGCAAGACGTGTATGAACATGGAATCATTATGGAGGACAAAGAAATGTCAAATTATGAAATCATTAAGGGAATTGAAGATGCTCAGCTGAGAAAAGAAGCATTGGCAGACTTCAACACAGGAGATACCGTAAAGGTATACAACAAGATTAAAGAGGGTAACAGAGAGAGAACTCAGGTTTTCGAGGGAACTGTTCTGAAGATTCAGGGTGGATCCAACAGAGAAACCTTTACTATTCGTAAGACATCTAACGGTGTAGGTGTAGAGAAGACTTGGCCAATCCACAGCCCCTTCGTAGAGAAGATTGAAGTGGTTCGTAGAGGTAAAGTAAGAAGAGCTAAGTTGAGCTACCTTCGTGACCGTGTTGGTAAGGCTGCTAAGGTTAAGGCTGCAAAATAAGAGTAAAAGCGGTGTTCCTCAGGGGACACCTTTTTTAATATTTGTGCTATTCTTATAGGAGTGAAAATTGCCGCATTTCCATAAGGAAGGAGTGGATAGGAGCCTTATGAAAGAACAAGCAATACTGCAAAAATGGATTCGAAATCTTGTGGATTTTATTGTCATCCTTTCTCTGGCCTGGTTTGTGGTGCACAGCTTTTTTTCCTTGGCCAGAGTTTCCGGTCACAGCATGGAGCCCTCCCTATCTGCGGGAGATACAGTCTTGGTGGATGAATTTTTCTACCAGTTTAAAAAGCCTAAACGCTATGATGTGGTGCTATTTCAAAAAAAGGATAAGTCCAACAATATAAAACGTATCATCGGACTGCCCGGAGAAACCGTGATAATCCAAAACGGTCGTGTGTATATCAACGGCACTCTTTTGGAAACAGACAAGCTTTCTCCCATTGTCCTTGAGGGAGTAGCCAAGAATCCAGTGGAGCTGGGGGAAAATGAATATTTTCTTTTGGGAGATAACACGGACTCTTCGGAGGACAGTCGTTTTCAAAATATGGGAAATATACAGGAGAGCCAGATTGTAGGCAGGGTTTGGTTCAGGATTTTTCCTTTTCGGAAAATATCCTTGATTGGCTAAGGAGGAAAAATGAAGATACAGTGGTATCCCGGTCATATGGCAAAGGCTAAGCGGAAAATGAAAGAGGATTTGCCTTTATGTGATGTAATCGTTGAGGTTATTGACAGCCGTTGTCCCAATTCTTCCAGAAATCCGGAAATCGACCAGCTGGCTAAGGATAAAATCAGAATTTTATTGTTTAATAAGCTGGACTTGGCGGATGACGAGCGTAGCAAGCTCTTTATGGAGGACTTTCATAGAAGGGGCTTCTTTACTTTAGGGATTGATGCCAGAAACAGAGCCAGTGTAAAAAGAGTAAGCAAATTGATTCAAGAAGCTTCACAACCCCTTTATGAAAAGAACAGAAAAAAAGGTATTTCCTCTCAGATGGTGAGAGCTATGGTGCTGGGAATTCCCAATGTAGGAAAATCCACCTTTATCAATGCCTTTGTGGGGCGTTCTACTGCAAAAACCGGGAATAAGCCCGGAGTTACCAGAGGAAACCAATGGATTAAGCTGGATAAGAATGTACAGTTATTGGATACTCCCGGAATTACCTGGCCGAAGTTTGAACGGGAAATTGTGGGCTATAATCTGGCTCTCATCGGTTCTATCAATGATGACATTTTACCGATAGAGGATTTGGTTTTTTATTTCTTAAAATATCTTGTCCGCTACTATCCTAAAGCTATTCTGGAACGCTATGGAATAGAACCGGAGGAGGGAGAAGCGGCTCTTTCCATTATGGATAAGATTGCCGTAAAAAGAGCCTGTATCAAAAAGGGGGGAGATGTGGATTACACCAGAGTTTCCCGCTTGATTTTAGATGATTTTCGTAGTGGAAGACTGGGGAAGATCAGCCTGGAACATCCCGGTAAGTGGTCTGATGAAGGGGATGAGGATTCATCAGTAGAATAAAGTGGAAAGATAATACCGGGAAGAAGCGTTTTACAGAAATGAGGCCAAGGCATGACAGAAGCACAAAGACTTAAAGAGGAAGCCCGTTTAAAGGAAATGTGGAAATTAGAGGAAGAACATACAGATCTTCCCTATGTTGCCGGTGTTGATGAGGCAGGGAGAGGACCATTAGCCGGACCGGTAGTAGCGGCTACCGCCATTTTACCCAAAGAGCATTTTTTTTATTTTCTCAATGATTCCAAGAAAATGACGGAAAAGCGAAGGGAAGCTCTCTTCCTTGAAATTAAGGAAAATGCGATAGCCTATGGAATCGGCATCGTTTCTCCGGAAAGAATTGATGAAATAAATATCCTTCAGGCAACTTATGAGGCTATGCGACTGGCTATAGAGGAGATGGAGAAGAACTTTTCTATTATCCCTTCCCTTATGCTAAATGATGCGGTAAGGATTCCTTTGGTGGATATTCCCCAAATTCCGATCGTTCACGGGGATGCCAAGTCTTTGTCCATTGCGGCAGCCAGTGTTTTAGCAAAGGTAAGTAGGGATCATCTTATGCTGGACTATGCCAAGGAATATCCGGAATATGGCTTTGAAAAGCACAAGGGCTATGGAACCAAAGCCCATACAGAAGCTATTTTAGAGTATGGCCCCTGTCCTATACACAGGAGGAGCTTTTTAAAAAAACTTTATGCCGGACAATCGTAAAACTTTAGGAGTACAGATGGGAAAGACAGAAGAAGACATAGCAGACAAAGATAAAACGCAAAAAGCAAATACATCAAAAATGAAGATGATAAAGTCCGGTGCAAAGACTTCAGATGCTTTAAAGCTTTCAAATACTGTTAAGGCTTCAAATATTTCTAATACACTGAAGGGAAAAGCCTTTGAAGACAGGGCTGTGGCCTTTTTGGAAGAAAAGGGCTATGAAATTCTGGAGCGTAACAGTCGTTTTCATCATCTGGAAATGGATGTGGTGGCTAGAGACGGAAACACACTCTGCTTTATAGAAGTGAAGGGGAGAAAGGAGCATAGCCTTGTGCCGGGCCTTTATGCGGTGGATAGAGGAAAACAAAAGCGCCTTCGTACCTGGGCTACAGCCTATCTTTGTAAACATGCATATTCTTTGACAGAAACAGCCTGTCGCTTTGATGTGGTCAGTATAGAAGGAGAGAAGATTCAGTTGATTCAAAATGCCTTTTAAGAGAATCTATGGTATACTGGGCAAGGTTATCAATAAGAAGAAAGACTTTCGATTATTATAAATACTTCAAGAAATAAAGAAGTATCTAAGGTTTAAGGAGAGAAAAATGGGAAGTACAGGAAAGAAAATCATTTTAACCGGAGACCGTCCTACAGGAAAATTGCATCTGGGACATTATATAGGATCTTTACGTAGAAGAGTGGATTTACAGAATTCCGGAGAATATGATCAGATTAATATTTTGATTGCAGATGACCAGGCATTAACGGATAACTATGATAATCCCAAGAAGATTCGGGATAATATTATCGAAGTGGCCTTGGACTATCTTTCCGTTGGGCTTGATCCCAAGGTGAGTACCATTTGTATCCAGTCCGGATTACCGGCTCTCCATACCCTTAGCTTTTATTATTTGAATCTGGTCACCACCCAAAGACTGAGCCGTAACCCCACCGTGAAGGCGGAGATGAAGCTCCGGGGCTTCCATGGGGGAGAGAGCGTCAATGATAATGAGGTAGGTCTTCCTGCGGGATTTTTCACCTACCCTGTTTCTCAGGCTGCGGATATTACCGCCTTTAAGGCGACTACCGTGCCGGTAGGAGAAGATCAGCTTCCTATGATTGAGCAATGTAAGGAAATCGTTCGTAAGTTTAATCAGCTGTACCAAAAGGAAGTGCTTTTAGAGCCGGAAATTCTTCTGCCGGAGCATTCCAGCCAAAGAAGACTGCCGGGTACGGACGGTAAGGCGAAGATGAGTAAGTCATTAGGTAACGGCATTTACCTTTCCGATGATCCAAGCACGGTAAAAACCAAGATTATGAGTATGTATACCGATCCTACCCATATCAATGTGGCGGATCCGGGACATGTGGAAGGCAATACAGTATTTACCTATCTGGATGCCTTTGCACCCAAGGAGGATTTCTCTCGTTTCTGTCCGGACTATCAGAATCTGGAGGAAATGAAGGAGCATTACATGCGAGGAGGTCTTGGGGACGTAAAGTGTAAGAAGACTTTATTGGCTGTAATGGAAGAAATCCTACAGCCTATCCGAGAAAAGAGAAAGCACTGGGAAAATCATATTCCGGAGGTCTATGAGATTCTTTTGGCAGGCACGAAGCTTGCCAGACAGCGGACTGAAGAAACCTTGGGAGAAGTATGTGAAGCCATGAAAATCAATTACTTCCAGGGCAATTCCATCATTCAGGAATGGGAAACATGGGTACATGGAAGTCACGAGGGCTAAGAGGCTCTCTTTTGGAAGAGGAAATTAATCATACCATTGCGCTTTATGAGGAAAAGAATTTAGCTCTCATTCAAAAGATTCCTACTCCCATTACTCCTATTAAGCTGGATCAAAGCCATAAACAAATCACCCTGGCCTATTTTGATAAAAAGTCAACGGTGGATTATATGGGAATTGTTCAAGGGATTCCCATTTGTTTTGATGCTAAGGAATGTCACAAGGACTCCTTTCCCTTGCAAAACCTTCATGCTCATCAAATGGATTTTATGAAACGCTTTATGCTACAGGGAGGTATCAGCTTTATTATCCTATCCTTCAGCAAAAGAGGAGAGAAGTACTATGTTCCTTACCGGGAGCTGGAATACTTCTATCAGAGGATGGAAGAGGGGGGGAAGAAAAGTTTTCGCTATGATGAACTTAGGGAAGCTTTTTTGGTAGAGGCGAAAAGGGATTTGCTGGTTCATTTTTTAGAGGCTTTAAATCAGGATATTTCCGTATTAAATGAGCTATCGAAAAAGGATTGAAAGAGTCCGCTTTCCTTTGAATAGTAGGAATATAGTCGTATTTATTTGGTTTTATATCTGTAAAATGAGGAAAAATCATGAATATTATTGTGGTAGGTTGCGGTAAGGTAGGTCTTACCCTGGCAGATCAATTAAACAAAGAGGGGCATGATATTACCATTGTGGACCAGGATGAAAAGGTTCTCCGCCATGCGGTGGATTTTCTGGATATCATGGGAATCCACGGAAATGGAGCTATGCTGCAGACTCTAAGGGAAGCCGGGGTTCAGAATGCGGATGTTTTAATTGCCGCAACCAGCCGGGATGAAGTCAATATGCTTTGTTGCCTCTTTGCCAAAAAAGAGGGAAATTGTCGTACCATTGCCAGAATCCGTGACCCTCAATATACTACGGAAATTTCTTATCTTCGAGATGAATTGAACCTGGCCATGGTAATCAACCCGGATATGGCTGCAGCAAAGGAAATAGAGCGTCTGCTTCGTTTTCCTTCCGCAATGAAGGTAGACAGCTTTTCTCGAGGAAAACTGGATTTGATTCGTGTAAAGGTACCCAAGGAGAGTCAGCTGATTGGTATTCCTCTTCATACCTTTCAAAAGGATACGGGCTTAAATGTCCTTATTACTTTGATTCAAAGAGGAGAGGATATTCTTATTCCAAACGGTTTTGATGCTTTGGAAGCGGATGATTTGATGAGCTTTATTGCAGCACCTAAGGATGTAAGCAAGTTCTTTATTAAGCTGGGTGTAGATTATACCCCCGTTAGAGATTGTATCATCGTAGGGGGAGGACGAATCAGCTATTATATTGCCCGCTATATTGATGAAATGCATTTAAATATGCGTTTAAAAATCATTGATTCCAATAAGGAGCGTTGTGAGTATCTGGCGGATGTACTTCCGGATAGTATTATCATTAACGGTGACGGTATTGATGCCGAGCTCTTAAAGAAGGAAGGAATTGAAAATACGGATGCCTTTTGTTCTTTAACCGGATTTGATGAGGAAAATATCATGCTTTCTCTTTATGCGGGAAAGCTTTCCGATGCTCGTTTGATTACCAAAATCAACCGTATTGCCTTTGAAAATGTTACCAATGAAATGAATTTGGGTTCTGTCATTTATCCCAAGCAGATTGTGGCAGAGAGCATTCTTCGGTATGTAAGGGCTTTGGAGAATTCCAAGGGCTCCAATGTAGAGACCTTATATAAGCTTGCTGACGGAAAGGCAGAAGCTTTGGAGTTTAAGGTATTAAATGATCCGGACTTAATCAATATTCCATTTGCGGAGCTGTCCTTTAAGCAAGGCGTTTTAATCTGCGGAATTATACGACAGAATAAAATTATTACCCCTAGAGGAGCTGATGTTATGAAGGTGGGAGACCGGGTGATTGTGGTTACCACCAACACGGGATTTAATGATTTACGAGATATTTTGGAAGTAAAGAAGGAAGAGGATATTCATTATGAACTTTAGTATGATTGTCTACATCCTGGCTTGGGTACTGAGAATAGAGGGAATCAGCTTATTGCTTCCCTTTATTTGTGCCATAATATATCGGGAGCATAATTCTGCCGCGGCTATATTGTCCGTGTCGGTTATGTCCTTGGTGGTAGGGGCGGTTTTAACACGAAAAAAACCGAAAAAAATAGCTTTTTATACCAGAGAAGGCTTTGTCATCGTGGCAGGCTGCTGGTTGGTTCTTTCTTTAGTAGGAGCCTTGCCCTTCTATATTAGCGGGAAAATTCCTCATTATATCGATGCGGTTTTTGAAATTGTTTCCGGCTTTACTACTACAGGTTCTTCCATCTTAAGCGATGTGGAGGCTTTAGGAAAAGGATTGATTTTTTGGCGCTCCTTTTCCCACTGGATGGGAGGTATGGGGGTATTAGTCCTTGTTTTAACGGTTCTTCCCTTAGGTGGCGGATATAACATGATGATTATGAAGGCGGAATCTCCCGGGCCGGATGTGTCCAAGATGGTGCCCAGAGTAGCAGATACCGCAAAAGCCCTGTATAAGATTTATTTTGTTCTAACGGTTATTTGTATTCTTGCCTTTTTACTTTCCGGAATGCCGTTTTTTGATGCTTTGTGTATCGGCTTCGGAACGGCGGGAACAGGGGGATTTGCCATCAGGAATTCCGGAATGGCGGATTATTCCATGTTTAGCCAGTTCTTGATTACCATTTTTATGATTTTGTTCGGTATTAACTTCAATGTTTATTATCTTTTACAAAGAAGAAAGTGGAAAGAAGCTTTTTCCTCAGAAGAAGCCAGAACCTATCTTTTGATTATCCTTTGCTCAACTTTATTCATTGCTTTTAATAATTTAAAAGAAATGGGAAATGGCCTGTTATTTGCCCTTCACCATGCTTTTTTTACGGTAGGAAGTATTATTACCACAACAGGCTTTTCAACTTTGGATTACAATCATTGGGCAGTACCCAGTCAAATGGTGATTTTATTCTTAATGATTTCCGGTGCCTGTGCAGGCTCTACAGGTGGCGGTATAAAGGTTTCCCGATTGATTATCTTATTGAAGAATATGGGGAAGGAGCTGCACCTCATTATTCACCCGGAAGCCATCAAGAGAATTCGTTTAGAAGGAAAAAGCCTGGATTACAATGTGGTACGTTCGGTTAGTACGTATTTGATTGCATATTGCTTTATTTATATAATATCCATTTTTCTTATCAGCTTTGACGGTTTTGATTTTACTACAAACTTTTCAGCAATTTCCGCAACCTTTAACAATATCGGACCGGGATTGGCAAAGGTTGGACCAATAGAAAATTTCTCGATTTATTCGCCATTTTCAAAGGCAGTCATGAT
>CAUSUG010000038.1:0-11876 GCA_963534765.1 uncultured Oribacterium sp. | reverse complement strand
ATTTTACGTATATTTTTTACCGAATTTAATGAATATCCATACCTTTTTTTCTTCTTTTATCCTTCATTTTTGTAGAACTCCTACAAAAATACTATGGTTTTTCTAAAATTTGGCCAAGAAAAAAAGAGAAACTATACAAAAATAGTTTCTCTTTTGGTTTTTAAGGCTCGCTCCGATGCAGTGTGGGTCTATAATTGGGGTACGCTCCCGCTTAACCTCGCCCTGCGAAGGGAAGGACTGTATTCTATGTGACGATGCGCTCTGATGCAGTATGGGTCTGTAATCGGGGCACGCTCCCGCCGACCTCGCCCTGCGAAGGGAAGGACTGTATTCATTGATGAAGCTCGCTCCGATGCAGTGTGGGTCTATAATTGGGGCACGCTCCCGCTAACTTCGCCTTCGTAGCAGTACTAACTTCAAGCTTCGCTTTGCTTGCTTTCAGTAAGTACTGACGGGCTCAGATTGCCCCCTATTATAGACTCACACTTCATCAGTCGCTTCATTTATTGATTTCTACAGTCCTTCACTTCGCAGGTTTTCGGTAAGTTTCGATGGGCTCAGATTGCCCCACTTACAGACCCATACTGCATCATTCGCTTCATCTTATTGACTTCTACAGTCCTTCCCTTCGCAGGTTTTCGTAAATACCAGAGGGCTCAGATTGCTCTCTTTCATACCTATACTGCTTTGGTCGCTTCACCAGATTGATTTCTACAGTCCTTCCCTTCGCGGGTTTTCGGTAAATACCAGAGGGCTCAGATTGCTCTCTTCCATGCCTATACTGCTTCGGTCGCTTCACCAGATTGATTTCTACAGTCCTTCCCTTCGCCAGTTTTCGTAAATACCTGAGAGCTCAGATTGTCCCTCTTACAGACCCACACTGCAATCGCTTCATTTATTGATTTTTGCAGTCCTTCCCTTCGCCGGCTTTACTTATCTTCATAACGTTTCACATCAAATGAATCCCATTCTATTTTTAGTTTATCGTTTCAACTTTGCCCTGCAATATGCACAATAGGCTACAACAATACTAAGGTAAGGGATTAACTGAATAAACTGTAGTGGTACTCCGGTGTTTTGCAGGTAGTTGGCCATGCTTTGGCAGAAGCCGAAGAGTAGGGAAGCTAGGAAGGCCAGATAGGCATTTCCTCCTGCGATGGCTTGTGTCGCCAATGCAATATAGCCTCGTCCCGCGGTCATTCCTGCGGAGAACAGTCCCACATATCCCATGGAGAGGAAGGCTCCCGCCATTCCGGTTAAGGCTCCGCTGATGAGAAGGGCTGTCCGCTTCACTCGTTTTACGGAGATTCCCAAGGATTCCGCCGCCTCCGGGTTCTCTCCCACCGCAATAATTTCCATCCCCAATCGGCTCTTCTTAAAAAGAGCTGCGATGACAAAAACCAAAATCAGGCTCACATAGGTCAGGATATGCTGTCCGGAAAGAATCTTTCCCACAAAGGGAATATTCTCAATCAAGGGGATATTTAAAGCCGGAAGCTTTAAACTGTGCAATGAAGTGGATGCGCCTTTTTCCCCGGTAATCAAAAATAATAGAAATATGGTTCCTCCCGAGGCCAAGGTATTTAAGGCAATACCGGAAAGGATTCCGTTGGAATGCAGCTCCAAAATAAAATAGGACAGAAGCAGGGAAATCAAAAGCCCAATTCCTACCGCCGCAAAAAAGCCCAAAAGCGCACTTTGGCTAAAGGCACTGACAATCACCCCGAAGAAGGCGGCAAAAAGCATGGTTCCCTCTAAGGCAATGTTGCTGACCCCTGCCCGGGAGGCTGTCATTGCCCCTAAGGTCGTAAGAAGTACCGGGGTTGCGGTACGAAGCATGGCAAAGTAAAAATCTTCCTTTCCCAAAATGGATAGCAGTTCTCCCATTATGCCTCCTCCTTTCCCGTTTCCGGCTCGGCGCTTACAGCTGCCGGCAGGGCGGCGTCCGTTGCCGCCAAGGATTCCTTCACTTCTCTTCTATGCTCCCAACCGGAGAGGAAGGCTTCCGCGGTAACGAAGAGAATCAGTAAGGCCTGAATCAAGGCTACCAATTCGTTTTGCACATCGGACTTTCTGGACATGATATCCGCTCCCACACGGATATAGGCTAGGAAAAGGGCGGAAAAGGGCACCAGCGCCGGATTGTTTCGGGAAAGAATAGCGATAATTACCCCATCCCAGGCATAGGAGGGGGACTCCTGCCAGTTAAAACGCTGGTACATGCCCATTTGCTCCACTGCCCCTCCAAGGCCAGCCACCATTCCCGCCAGAACCTGGGTCAGGAGGATAACCTTTGAGGAGGAAATGCCCACCATTTTCGCAAAGGAGGGATTGCTTCCGGAAAGCCGAAGCTCATAGCCGAAGCGGGTTTTGTATAGCAAAATACTGAAAAGTACCGCCAAAAGCAGGGCCAGGAAAAAGCCCAGGTGCAGTTTACTGCCCTTTACCAAAATCGGCAGCACCGCTGTTTTGGCATACTTTAAGGAAGCAAAGGTTCCCGCCTCCCGATCCGCAAAGTATTTACTGATGGTAAAGAGTCCCAAGTAGAAAAAGACATAGTTTAGCATCAAGGACGTAACCAGTTCATTGGCTTTAAAATACAGCTTCGCCAATGCGGGCAGGCTTCCGATAATGCCTCCCATCACCGCCGCCAATAGTAAAATCACTAAGGGGTGCAGGGGGAAGGGCAGGCTCATACGGATAGCCAAGGCCGCGGTGAGTACCGCCGAAATATAGAGGCAGGCATCCGTTATCATGGAAAAGTTTCCCGACTTAAAGCAAAGGCTTAGGGCGAGCCCGGTGAAAATCAGCGGGGTGGCCTGGGCAAAGATGGAAAGAAAATGTCGCATACTGCCAAAGGGTCCCAAAAGCAGATAAGAAATGGCTGTCCAAGGCTCCTTACTCACCAAAAAGATAATCAGCATGGAAATGCCAAGGGAAATCCCCAGTGCCAGGATAAAACGAAAAAGCTGAAATTGTTGTTTACTGCTCATAAGCCTCTCCTATTCTTTCCTGACTGTCTTCTTTAACGCCCAACATATATAAGCCCAGCTCCTCCTCCGTCAGACTGCCGTCATTGTCCAGATAGCCCACAAAGCGCCCCTCATGCATCACCAGAATGCGATCACTTAGGGACAAAAGCTCTGCAAGGTCAGCGGAAATCAAAAGCACCGCCTTCTTATTCTTCCGCATATCCAGGATTTTCTTTCGGATAAAGGCAATGGCGCCCACATCAATTCCTCTGGTGGGCTGATTCAGGATGAACAAATGGGGATTGGCCTCATATTCCCGTCCGAAAATCAGCTTCTGGGCATTTCCGCCGGAAAGAGACTTCACATCCTGCCTGGTGTTTTTATATTTTACGGAAAAGGCCGAAAGAATCTTCTTGGTAAAGGCCTGAATCTTTCCGCTGTTTAATAGCCCGAAGGAAAAAAGCGCCTTCTCCCGATAGCTGCGGGAAATGGCATTTTCCTCCAAGCTAAGCTTAGGCGCGGAGCCATAGAGGAAGCGATCCTCCGACACATAGGAAATCCCCAGGTCCTGCCGCTTCTGTACGGAAAATGCGGAAAAGTCCTCGGAAAAGAGCTTAAGCTCTGCCCCCTTTGCCGGCAGCGTTCCCACCAAGACCTGACAAAGCTCGTTTTGTCCGTTTCCGTCAATGCCGGCAATCCCCAGAATTTCTCCCTCGGAAAGGGAGAAGGACAGATTTTGTAAAATCGCCTTTCCGCCCTCGCCCTGCAGGGAAATGTTTTTTCCGGAAAATACCTTTTTCCCCGGAGAATAGAGCTCTTTCTCGATATCCAGACGAATTTCTCTTCCCACCATAAGCCGGGAAATATCCGCCTCCGAAAGGCTTTCCACCCCATAGGTTCCCATGGTCTTCCCGTCCCGAAGAATGGTCATTCTGTCGCAAAGCGCCTTTACTTCCTGCAATTTATGGGAAATAAAGAGGATGGTATGACCCTTTTCCCGTAAGCTCCGAAGCTGCACAAAAAGCTCCTCGGTTTCCTGGGGCGTCAGCACCGCTGTGGGCTCGTCCAGAATAAAGATTTCCGCTCCTCTGTAAAGCGCCTTTAGAATTTCCAGCTTCTGCCGCATGGCAATGGAAATGTCGGAAACCTTTTTTTCCGCCTCCACTTGCAGACCGTATTTTTCGGAAAGTGCCTTGCACTCCTCCACAGCCTTCTTTCGGTCCACAAAAAGACTCTTTCCCGTGCCCAGCACCAGATTCTCCGCCACCGTCATGGAAGGAATCTGCATAAAATGCTGGTGTACCATGCCAATGCCTTTTTCCATGGCTTCTTTGGAGGAGTGAAACTCCACTTCCTCCCCCTTTACCAGTATTTTCCCCTTAGTGGGGGCGATTTCTCCATAGAGCATCTTCATTAATGTGGACTTGCCTGCTCCATTTTCCCCTACTAAAGCATGAATCTCTCCTTTTTCCACGGAGAGATTCACGTCTTCATTGGCCAAAACGCCACCGGGATAGATCTGGTAAAGTCCTCTTCCTGCTATGACTTCCACAGTTCCTCCTGTTGATATTCCTGATTCTATGCTGTAACTGATTCTCCACTTAGCCTTTCTTAGCAAAGCTTTCCGGGCAAGCGAAGATTTTATCGAGATTTATTCGCCGCTGATAATGCTCTTTAACTTGCTTTCTTCCATACCGTAAGCTGTGTCTACGGTCACCTTGCCGCCAAGGATATCCTGCTTTGCATCCTCTACCTTCTTCTGCACGTCTTCCGGTACTTCCTTCTTGTAAATGTCGTTTTCCGCAATACCGACTACACCGTCCTTAAGGCCCAGCACCTCCGCCTCACCAAAGGGAAGCTTGCCCTCTGTCGCCTTTTCTACGGAAAGATACAGGCTTTCTCCCACATTTTTGATTGCGGAGGAAATGATGTATTCCTGCTCGGGCTTTCCTGCATACGCTTCCGCCTGGTCGGAGTCTACCCCGATAACATACTTCTTGCTCTCCGCCGCAGCCTCGATAACCCCTACGCTGGCGGGACCTGCTGCTACAAAGACAGTGTCCGCATTGTTGGCATACTGGGTTAATGCCAGATCCTTTGCTGTTGCGGAATCCACATAGGAGCCTACATAGGAAACCAATACCTTTACTTCCGGATCCATAAACTTTGCGCCCTGAATATATCCTACTGCAGAGTCATTGATTACCGCAGCGGTATCCTTTGCCCCTACGAAACCGATAACATTATCCGCATTGGCATAAGGCATGGAAGACTTGGTTACCCCTGCTGCCAAAACACCGGCCAGGAAGGCACCCTCATTTTGCTTATAACTCATGGAATACACATTGGAAAGGTCTCCCGCAGTGTAATCTACAGCGGTATCGAAAAGGATGTACTTCTTCTCCGGATATTCCTGGGCAATCTTCTCGGTGATTTCCTTCATATCCCAAAGTCCGGTGATAATCAAGTCCGCATCGGACTCGGAAGCATCCTGCATAGCGCCTTCGAACTTGGTCTTGTCGCTTCCCATTTCCACCATGGTCACTTCCGCCTTGTCGGAAAGCTCTTCCTGAATCTTCTTCATTCCTGCCTGCGCGGAATCGTTAAAGGCCTTATCTCCGAAGGAACCGGTTACCAAAAGAGTGACCTTCAGCTTCTTGCCGTTACTTTCCTTATTGCCTTCCGCCTTCTCCTCCTTAGCTGCCGGGGTAGTTCCCTCCTTCGCCGCCTCTGTAGCGGATGTGGTGGCTTTAGCATTTGCATTGCCTCCGCAGGCAGCTAAAACTGCCATCATGCCTACTGCACTCAATCCTAAAATCCAGTTCTTTTTTCTCATAATTCCTTCTCCCTTTCGTAAAATAAACTTGTATGAAGTCTATCCAGCTCTGCCAGATAGTTCTCCTTAGTGAATTTGGGTATAAAGCTCTCTTGGATTCTCTTGGCTTCCGCCCCATCGTGCTCCAAAAGTCGCATGACCGTGTCCACAAAATAGTGGGCGGGAATCTGGTAGGCTTCCCTTTCATTTTCCGTACCGAAATCCCGGCCGTGAATACGCCCCTTGAAGCCGGAAATGCCGATTTCCACCGTGGGGAAGAGCATGGACAGGTCTCCCATATCCCCGGAGGCTGTGCCGTGGGTGCCCTCCGCAATCCGACTTTCCGGCATGTAGCGAAGAATCTGGCTCCGCACCAGCTCCGTAAGAGCCGGATCCTGCTTTAAGGGAAGATAGCCCGGGGTATTTTGGATTTCCAGGTCGCAGTTTATCGCAAGAGCCGCCCCCCGTAAAGCCCGATCCACCTTTTTCTCCGTGCTTCGGATGGCTTCCACGGTCTTAGCACGAATATACATTTCCATCCTGGTTCTGGCCGGAACGGAATTCACCG
Source organism: uncultured Oribacterium sp. (assembly GCA_963534765.1). Lineage (GTDB taxonomy): Bacteria > Bacillota > Clostridia > Lachnospirales > Lachnospiraceae > Oribacterium. The sequence goes on along the minus strand of CAUSUG010000038.1, from coordinate 5,521 downwards.
TCTGTCCGCCCTCTGTCACGATGTAATGCACCCGGATGCAATCCTCCTCCGGAAAGCTTTCCCGAAGAGCATTGATGGCGGAAATGGCTAAAGTCATGGCGTGAAGGGCATTTACCCCCAAATGAGGATTCGCCCCGGCATGAGCCTCCGTGCCCAGGAAGGTGACCTTCTTTTGACAGAAGCCGTTTAAGGAAGCCCCCACCTCTGCCTGATAGTCCGTATCGATCAGCCCCATACTGTGACAGGACAGAAGCACCGCACACTCATCAAAGAGCCCCAGCGAAATCATTTCCTGCTTGCCGGAGGAATGGGAAACCTTCCCCTCTCTGATGAGATCTCTTCGATAATCCATGTCGCAGAATTCTTCCGCGGGAGTAAAGAAGAGCTTCACCTTTCCCGTAAGCCTTTCCATCACACCGGCTTCCTTCAGCGCCAAAAATACGGCAAGCATCACCCCGGTCTGGGCATAGTGGCCACAGGCATGGGCGGCATTTTGATCGGTTGATGCATAGGGATGCCCCAACACCGGCACCGCATCAAACTCTGCAATCAAGCCGATACAGGGGCCTTCCTTTCCGGAATCCAAAGTCGCCATAAGTCCTGTGTAAGCCACCTCGGTAAAGGGAATCTCCGCATCCTTCAAGGCCTCTTCCACCTTTTCTCGGCTCCGAAATTCCTTATAGCCCAGCTCCGGGTTTCTGAAAATGTCTTCCGCCAAGGCGATGGCCTTGGGCAAAATGCGTTCCAGTTCTTCATGCACTTTTTGCATAGGATCTCCATCCTTTCTTTAATGTGCTGACTTGCTGTCGCCGTTCCCTCGGCGCAACAATTTGTTGCAAAAGTAAATATCTCTCGTATTCGTTCTTTGGCTGACTGCTATCGAAAAAGCCCCTTATCGCTTCTCCCGCCTTGCCTTCTTGGTGACTTGCAGCATTCTTCTATAGGTAAATACCATAAAAAGCAGAAGGAACATGGAGTAATAGGGGAAGAGCTTCATGCTGAAGCTTCGTCCCAGAACCCCAAAGAGGGGAGGCATAATCAAGGTTCCCACATAGGCGGCGGCCATTTGCGCCCCAATCAGGGCAGAGGAATGTTCCACACCGAAATTATAGGGAGTGGAATGAATTACGGAAGGATAAACCGGGGCACAGCCCAGACCAATCAGAATTAAGGCCGGCAGTACCAGAGCCTTACTCCAGGGAGTAAAGAGCAGGAAAATGCCGAAGAAGACGATGGCGCTTCCCCCCAGCACCATTTGCTCATCCTTCCATTTCATCGTGAAAAAGCCGGAAAGAAAACGGCCGAAGGTAATTCCAAAATAGAATAGTGCCACATAGGAGGCGGCTAATTTCTCCTCCATGCCAAGGGCAAGAACCATGAAAGAGCCTGCCCATAAGCCCACGGTCTGCTCCAGGGCGCAGTAGCCGTAGAAGCTGGCCAGGCTTTCCTTGGCTCCGGGGATGGCAAAGACCTCCTTAAGACTTAAAGCCTTTTGTTTGGGGGCTTCAGCCCCGTCGGAGGTAGCCTTTCCCTCCATCGCACCCGGAGCATTTGCGCTATTTTCCTTTAGCTCCTCCGGATTTTTCTTCCATAAGGAGAGACTGCAAAAAAGAATGATAGCCAGAATAAACTGAATTATGGAAACAATTAGATAGCCCCTATTCCAAGGCTCTCCTCTTTGTAAAACAAAGCCCATGATATAAGGACCTACGGAGGCGCCCAAGCCCCACATGCAATGCAGCCAGCTCATGTGCCTGCTGGAATAATGCAGAGCCACATAGTGATTTAAGGCCGCATCCACAGAACCTGCCCCCAAACCATAGGGAATGGCAAAAAGACAGGGCATGAGGAAGCTATGGCTAATGGAAAAACCGAATAGGGCAATGGCGGTTAAAAACACCGAAATTGCCGTAATTTTCCCGGTTCCAAAGCGGCGATTCAATTTTTCGCTGTTTAAGCTGGAGAGAATGGTTCCTCCGCAAATAATCATAAAAACTGTTCCCGAATAGGATACGGGAACAGCAAATTCCTGATACATGATCGGCCAGGCAGAGCCCAGCAAAGCATCCGGCAGTCCCAGACTGACAAATGACAGATAAATCATGAGCAACAGTATAGAAAACATCTTCTCTCCCCCTTACAATACAATACCGCTCAAGAATACTCTGAAACGATGTTCTATGCAATCGATTTTAGGGAAAGTTATGATTTGGAAGCGATCATTTGAAAATGATAGTTTAGCCGCTTACTTTTTGCTGGGATCTCCTATAGTAGTCCAGAAAATAGTCAGATCCTTCCTTCCACAATCCGGAATCAAAATTATAAAGACACTTACATGCATTGGAACTCAAAAGCCTATTTCTCGACTCTTCAATGGAGATATTCTCTTCCTCAGCCATATCCTCAATAGCATTTGTGAGTATCATGTCTGCACATATATTCATTTTTTCAAATGACATATTTTCTTGCCTCCTGAAAACTTAAACAGCCGATTGCCTTTTCCGTGAGGAAACAAAATTGATCCACAAGCTGATTCGGTAGCAACTGGTCAATAGCAAAACTTGCTGCTTTTTCTGATTTTACATCCCCATAAAGTCCATTAAGATACGTTGTAATGACCGGGTTTGTAGTATCATTGGCTATTTTACCAATTACTATTTCAGCATTAAGAAAATCATTATTGATTAAAGGAAGCAACTCTCCCGCAAGCTTCCTTCTACGATTCTGTGATATAAACCAGAGCCACTCTTTGTTTGCATCCTCAAATTCCTGAATAGAAATATCCTCTTTAGGATAAGAAAATCTAAATGATGAAACATATCCAAAATTTTGCGAAAGTGATATTTGCCCGGAATTCTGTGCCTTTATGATTGATGAACGAATAAAGCTTCTAGCTTGATTAGGATCACTTGTTAGGTAAAACCCCTTTCCAAAATCTTTTCCTTCTACGCACTGTCCCAAATCTATCTTTTCTACGCAAGCATAGCTTCCATGATATAGAAGCATTCCCTCCTTTAGCTTCACGAAATCGCTCCTTTCGCCTTCAAAACAGTGCTGATTTCATCTAAATTGTACTCATCACCATTAATATGGAAAGTGTCATAGCATGACTCTATATATTGCCAAATTTTATATTTTGAGAAGAGGGCATTGGCAGCAGCCCGACTCATTTTATATTTTTGACAAAACTCTCCTAATAATCTAATTTCCATAAATAATATTTCATTAATCATAAGAGTGTTACTCCTTATATGTTTAAGCATCCAAATAGCAGTAAAATTAGTTTCTGACACTACATTCTTATGAAATGATAATATCACAATTTATGAAATGCACCAATATACAGTACTTCAACTTAGTCATTTCAATCCGCTATTTAGTCTAAGCTTGGAACAATTTCTATACTGTCCGTTAAAATCTCCGTATTCACTACAGGATTTCCGGAGAGTTTTACTTTCTTTAAGTTCGGGAAATTCCGGAGGGCGGAGACATCAGAGATGTAATTTTCCGAAATATCCAACTCCTCAAGAGTGGTAAGCCCCTCTATACAATCCAGGTTCTCCAGCATATTTCCGGAAATGTACAGCCTTTTCAGAGCCTTAAAATGGGAGAGATAGGCCTTCGCATTGGGATAGAAGTTCCTTGTTTCATCATCCAAATTTTGGATTCTCGCAAGAGAAAGATTTAAGACCCGAACCGTATAATCGTCCTCCAGTTTGCTCAGATAAAGGGGAAGAAGAGGCTTATCCGCCGTAACGCTGTCATCTTCGAGCAGAAAATACATTTCCCTTACACCGAGATTGGAAAGAGAACTGCTGTAGTCTTGGTAACTGTCCATGGGAGTTCCGCGGAAAGTAAGTTTTTGCAAGGAAGGAAGCTCCCGTAAAGCCGGACCTAAAGAAGGCAGTACCTCTCCTATAATGCCGTTTCCGACAATCACTAAATCACTTAGGCTATTCATACCGCGTAGGAAGTCTCCCTCATATTCCTGTGCATTATTATGGATAGTCAAACTCTTAAGAGATGGCATACCCGCGATTTTATCCAAGTCATTACAATAAACCTCCGCATTTTCCAAAGCGGATAAGCCGTGTAAATCCGGAATCTCATAATTATGGTAAGCAAAGCCCAAAGTCTGTAAAGAAGTAAGACTCGACAGAGCATCGGCATTTTTCAGATTACTACAGTCCAGGTAAAGGCTGTTTAAAGAACTTATATTTCTCAGCCCATCCAATGAAAGAATCGGAAGACTGACGAGATGGAGCGACTTCAGCTTCGGCATATTTTGCGCGAACTGTAGATCTTTAAAATTCGGAATGTTGGAAATTCCCAAATTCTCAATCTGAGGCATACCGGATAGAACACTAAGATTTCCTACAGACTGCGAATAGGGTCCGTTTATAAATAAGCTCTTACAATTGCTTAAAGAGGAGAGTGGAGAGAGATCCAAAGGCTCATCTCTACCACTTTCTATTCTTAAAGCTAAGTGTTCCAGATTCGGAAAATAGCTGAGAACAGTGATTCCCGGCTCGAAATCCGAATCTACCGATACGGAGAGTTCTCTTAAAGAGGAGAAAGACTTGTAAATATCTGCAATATCTTTCGTTTTCGAATAATCATAACTGTAGGACGGCTCGTCGCGGAACGTGACGCCGGAAAGACCGATGATTTTCTCGGGATTCAGAAGTGTTCTTTCCATTTCGCTAAAAGTAGCGTATTCTGTAGAAAAAAATTGCAGATTGGAAAGACAGCGCAAATCATTGGCATTGTCATCATCATAGGAATAGCGAAAACCGGAGCCGAGGGAAAGAGAAATTAAACCGGTGAAAGGCTGTATATCCTCTTCGTCAAGATATTCCGCTCCGGGAAGATATACGGTATGTTCCTCGACCGGCTTTCCGGAATCGTCCACCGAAGTGGAGTAAGAGAAAAACCATTTATCCACACCATCAGAAAGATCCTTCTTCTTGATGATAGCAAGGTACTGTAAAGAAGCATAGTCCTTCGCCGTAATTTTTGACAACGGCTTGGAAAAGGCCTTTTCGGAAAAGCTTTTCATCACATCCGCTTTCGGCGTCGTTCGGTAGCTTTCCTTATTGCTGACAATGCCGGGAGAACGATAACGAAGAAGGGGAAGGATACTTACAAACAGAAAAGCAGTGGAAAGAATGCCGAGAATGACGACAACCGTAATTACATTGAGCACCTTAGAGTTATTATGTACGGTGGCACCGGGCTTATTGTAATTCACTTCCTTTATATTAAAATTCTGAGTAATGTTCGGCTTATACGGTTCGATGTATACCTTGGTATTACAAAACTTACAGGTGACAAAGCCTTCTTTTAATCCATCAGGTATATCAAGCTGGCCATGGCAATTGGGGCATTCCATTTTAGTGACAGTCATAGTTGATCCTCTTTACCTTTTTGTATTGATTTTATTAAAAACAACCACCTAAGTTTACAATATTAATAGGAACATATTCAAGGGTAAGAGGACAGATAGGCTGAACTTTTATCT
>CAUSUG010000037.1:0-12150 GCA_963534765.1 uncultured Oribacterium sp. | reverse complement strand
GTTGGATACATTCATTGTAGGACAAGTATCTGAGGATATTAATGTAGATTATGACGGAAAGACAATTCGAGAACTTGGGGGAGCAGTGGTTTACTCCGGCTTTGTGGCAGGCAATCTTGGCCATAGTGTTGGGGTACTCCCTAAAACTAATAATCCGAATCAGGTAGAAGCGCTTTTTGCTAAAGCAGAGAATGTGCAGGTTTTTCCGGTATTATCCAAGACCAATACATCCATTGAAAATCGTTACCATACGGCTGATAAGGAGAAAAGAACTTCTATTGCTTTATCAAGAATAGAACCCTACAGAGTTTCGGATATGCCTGAGGTGGAAACGAAAATAGTGCATATTGCAGGTCTCATGCATGGGGATATTCCGGAGGAAATTATTGATTACTTTTATGGAAAAACCAAAATTGCCATAGATGTACAGGGCATTCTTCGTCATATGACCGGAGAAGATGTATTTTTTAAAGATTGGGAGAAGAAACTGGAATATCTTCCGAAAATTGATTTTCTAAAGACCGATGCCATGGAAGCGGAGGTATTAACCGGAACAGCGGACAGGGAGAAGGCTGCCAAGATACTATCGGACTTTGGAGCTAAAGAAATTATGATTACTCATAACACAGAGGTTTTGGTATATCGGGAAGGGGAGATGGTGAAAAAGCCTCTAAAGCCCAGAAACTTATCCGGAAGAAGCGGAAGAGGAGATACTTGTTTTAGTGCCTATATCACAGAACGACTTCATCAATCTATGGAGGAAGCGGCACTTCTTGCAGCCGCCACAGTGAGTTTGAAGATGGAAAAGCCCGGTCCATTCTGCTATGACAGACAGGCGGTACAAGACTATATTGCAGAATTTTATTGCTGATTTGAAGGGAGAAAATATGGAACTTCATGCAGTGAATGTGGGCTATGGAGATGCTTTTTTCTTTACATGGGAAGGAAAAAGTCTTCTTTTGGATACGGGAAGTGGCTTGGACAATGAATATCAGGGGCATCCGGAAAGAGTAGATATTGTTTCTTTTTTGAAAGAAAAGAAGATTAAGCGGATTGATACTGTAATTATCAGCCATATCCATGAGGACCATGTGGGAAAACTGAAAGAAGTATTAGAGCAATTTTCTGTGGGAAAATTATGGATTCCCAGAGGCTTTTTATCCTTTCTGTCCGGTGTACCAAAGCTAAATAAAGAGCTTTCCAAGAACAGCAGTAAATATTTTTATAAATCCTTGCAAGATTTTGGAGAAGCCTTGATCTATTGCAAAGAAAAAGGAATTCCGATAGACACTTTGGCGCAAGGGGATTCTATAGAATTGGATGGATTAAGGATAGAAGTCTTAGGTGCAAAGGATTCTATATTGGAAGAATTTTTGTCTTTGTATGCTCAGTTAAAAGAATGTAGAGAAGATTCTCAAAAAGAAGGAATCATAGAAAAGATGGATGCAATGTCCAACCATACCTGTATGCTGTTGAAAATCCGATATAAGGCGTTATCAGGATTATTCTGCGGAGACAATACTCCGAAGCATTGGGATGAAGCGATTCAAGAGAAGCTTTCCGATATTACTTGGATTAAAATTCCTCACCATGGACAAGTGGATTCTCTTTCGGAACATTTTATGCGAAAGATGTCCTTGGAATTTTGTTTGACTACGGCTTCTTCAGACAGAAGATACAATAGTGCGAATCCGGAAGTGTATAAAGCTTTGAGACAGTGGGCGAAGGAAGATAAGAGGAAATTAAACGTGTTATTCACAGACCCCTCTACCGAGTATTCCACTTTTTCAGAGGTGAAGTATGGAAACCGAAGTATTTGCTTTTCTATTGGAGAAGAACTTCGGTATCAGTATGAAAAATAGTAGGAATCTGAATGTAAACAAACTGGAAAATTGACTTTATCCTTGGGTGTAAGGAATCAAGGATGAAGCAAGAAATATAGACTAGATGATAAAGGAGGTAGAAGATGTTGAAAAAAGTTTTAGTGGGATTGTTGGCGGTGAGTTTATCTCTGTCTTTATTTTCCTGCAAAAAGAAGGAAGAAAAGTTTCCTGCAAAGCAGGTGACCATCATTATGCCCTGGTCAGTTGGCGGAGGACCGGATACCATAGCCAGAAAAGTAGCTTCCTATGGAGAGAAATACTTAGGAGTCCCGGTAATTGTAGAAAATCATACCGGGGGTTCAGGAACAGTGGCTATGAGTGATTTTATGGCAACAGAAGCCGATGGTTATACTATGGTGCTTTGCAATGGTCCTTTGTTCTCTTTAACCCCAAACTTTATTCAGGGTACAAATTATAAACTGGAAGATATTAGTCCTTTAATTGGTATGAGACAGGTAGAATTTGTTGTTTTAAGTAATCCGAAGAATACCGGTATTAAGACTTTAGAGGATTTAAAGGCGTATGGAAAATCCGGAAAGACAGTGAAGTATGCAACCACCGGCGGTCCCGGAAATGATAGCTACACTATGATTAGTGTTCTTTTTAAGAAACTGGATATTCCTGCGGAAGCCGTTCCCTTTGATGGCGGTCAAGAGGCTATAAATGCCCTTGCAGGCGGACATGTGGATATCGCAATCGGTTCTCCCCCTGTTTATCGTGAGTATGTAAAGAGTGGAGAATTTGCTTGTTTGGGAACCTTTATTCCGGACGGTATTGAAGTAGAGGGAATAGGGGAAATTCCTTCCTTCAAGTCCATGGGTGTGGATGCAGAGTTTGTTGGAATGGACTACTTTGCAGTAAAGAGTGATGTGGATGCAGAAAAGAAACAGATTCTTACTGATTTCATTAAGAAGGTTTATGTAGATCAGGAATTCCAGACCTTTATGAGTGATATGGGAATGAAGGCTTGGGAAGCTGATGATAAAGAAATTTTAGATGCAATTAATAAGCAAACGGAAGACATGAAACAGTATGTTGAATTATTGCAATAAAAGAGGATGATGAAGATGAATTTCGGGAAGATAAAATACAATAATGAGATTTTGTCAGGGGCTTTGTTTATGATAGCTTCGGCAATCCTATGGCTCTTAATTCCACAGCAGATTCAAAGCTTGGAAAAGGGGATGGTTACCGCCAGTACTGTACCCAGAATAGCCATTGGCGGTCTGTTTATCTGCGCCTTATTGCTCTTTGTACAAGGGCTTAGACTTCCGAAAAAAACCATTGTTTTAGAGAAATCTATGATTTCTTCCCCGAAATTCAAGAAAGAATTTAAGTCTGTGATTTTTGCGGCGATTTTACTACTTTATGGCCTGTTGTTTAATATCATCGGCTATATTGCAGATACAGCCCTTCTTGTTTTTGCGATACTTTTGTTTTACCGAAGCAAGAAATGGTGGTTTTATAGCATTGGGATTGCTACGGTGTTGCTGATTTATCTGGTATTTTCACAGGTACTTAATGTGAATTTACCCACTTTGTTTTAAGGAGGGGTAAAGATGGAATGGCTAAGTGCAGGATTTGGACTCTTGTTTCAATGGCAAAATTTACTCATTATCCCCTTGGGACTTATTTTAGGAATTGTGGTAGGTGCGATTCCGGGACTTACTTCTGATTTGGGAATTATTCTGTGTATCCCTCTAACGTATGGGATGGATCCTACAACCGCCATTTTAATGCTGCTGGCAATTTATTGCGGAGGAACCTATGGCGGTTCTATTACAGCGATTCTGATTAATACCCCGGGAACCTCTGCAAATGCTGCAACACTTTTTGACGGCTATCCTATGACAGAAAGAGGGCATGCGTTTAAGGCGCTGAAAATGGCACTTTATGCTTCTACAATCGGAGGCCTGATCAGTGCCTTTGTGTTACTGATTGCTGCTCCTCAGATTGCCAAGATTACATTGCTTTTCGGACCGGCTGAGTATTTTGCCCTGGCTATATTCGGACTTTCGGTTATAGCCGGAGTATCCAATAAGAATATTTTAAAGGGCTTGATTGGGGCTTGTATCGGAATTTTTGTTTCCACCATTGGCATGGATAAAATCAGTGGAACCACAAGATTTACCTTTGGCAATGTGAAATTGACTGCCGGTATTGATTTGATTATTGTTTTAATCGGTCTTTTTGCGATTTCGGAAATTATGATGAAATCACAGTACGATCCGGAAACAGATCAAAGAATAGCGGAAAAATTTGATAAGGATGTTATCACAAAGGAAGAATACAAAAGATGTAGAAAGCCTATTGGAATTGGATCTTTAGTGGGATGTATCATCGGAGCCACACCGGGAACCGGCGGCGGTTTGGCAGCCTTTATTGCCTATAATCAGGTAAAACAAATGTCTAAGCACCCGGAGACTTTTGGAAAAGGAGAAATTGAGGGTGTGGCAGCATCCGAATCAGCTAATAACGGTGCCTGTGGTGCAACCATGATTCCTATGCTGACCTTGGGCGTGCCGGGAGACGGAGCTACAGCCATTTTAATGGGAGCTTTTATGATTCATGGCATGGTGCCGGGACCAACACTTTTTAAAGAAAGCGGCAGTATCCTTTATGCTATTATGTTCGGTCTCATTGTAGTCAATATTTTCATGTATATTATTGGTACAGCCTTGATTCCTTTCTATGCCAATATCACAAAGTTACCCTATGAGCTTCTATCCTGTATTGTACTGAGTATGTGTATGGCAGGAGCATTTTCCACAAATAACCGCTCCTATGATGTCATGGTGATTATTGTCTTCGGAATTTTAGCCTACTTCTTAAGGAAAATGGATTTCCAACTGGTTCCGATTTTACTGGGGGTAGTTTTAGGGCCTCTGGCAGAGGTAAATTTCAGAAGAGCCCTAGTGCTTTCTGATGGAACCATGAAGATTTTTGTACAAAGACCGATTTCTCTGGCATTTCTGGTGATTGCGGTTCTTTCTGTCAGCATCTTTATGATTAGGGAGTTCCGAGAAGGACGAAAAGAGGAGAAAGCACAAGCAAAAGGATAGAGTATTTAAATTTTGGGGAAGTGTTAAACCGGGGTTACTTTGTCAATGTTTAGCACTTCCCTTTCTAATATTTAATTTTTACGATATTATAGAATTTATTTTCCAGGAAGGAGGATCATCCCATGGAAGGACAATCCATCATGAAAATATTTCAGGGGGGCTCCTCTGTGTCCGGGGTGATTATCCCCATAGCTTTAATGCTATTTTCCGGCTTTGCCTTAACAAGAGTCACCAAGCGCCTGAAGCTTCCCAATGTAACCGCCTACATTTTGGCGGGAATTTTGATTGGACCCTATGGCTTAAATCTGGTAAATCCTGATATTATTACAGGCACAAGCTTTATTGCGGATATTGCCCTTGCCTTTATTGCCTTTGGTACCGGAGAATTTTTTACTTTTTCTACGCTAAAGCAGAATGGGCTAAAGGTTTGTATTATTACGCTTTTTGAAGCGACTCTGGCATCCTTATTCGTTTTTGTACTTTGCCTTTTTATTCTAAAATTGAATTTAAGTCTGTCTTTGGTTTTGGGAGCCTTGGCAGCCACCACAGCCTCCGCGTCCACGATTATGACCATAAGGCAGTTTAATGCTAAGGGGGACTTTGTGAACACCCTTTTGCAGGTGGTGGCATTGGACAATGTCTTCGGCCTGGTGGCCTACAGCATGGCAATTTCCGTGGCGGTGGCGTTGCAATCCGGTACCTTTAAGCTGAGCAGTATTCTCATGCCCATTGCGTTAAATCTGGCGGTGCTTCTTTTGGGAGCGCTTTTTGGGCTCTTTTTAAAGCTTTTGATGCCGAAGCAGCGTTCTACAGACAACCGTTTGATTATTACCATAGCCGTACTTTTCAGCTTTTGCGGAATCTGTGCTCTTTTGGATGTCTCCCCTCTTCTGGGCTGTATGTCCATGGGCATGATTTACATCAACATTACGGGAGACGACAAGCTTTTCAAACAGTTAAATTACTTTAACCCTCCCATTTTACTGCTGTTTTTCGTGCGTTCCGGCATGAACTTCAAACTGGATGTGCTCTTACATTCGGGGGGAATAGGGGAAAATGTTCCTCTTCTCTTAGTGGGTATCAGCTATTTTTTGGTACGTATTTTGGGAAAATATCTGGGTGCCATTCTGGGTCCAACTTTGGTGGGAGAAAAAAAGGAGGTCCGGAAATACTTAGGACTGGCATTGGTACCTCAGGCCGGAGTAGCTATCGGCCTTTCCGCATTGGGTGCCAGAATTTTGGGTGGAGAGCTGGGAAGAGCTTTGGAAACGGTGATTCTTGCCTCCAGTATTCTCTACGAACTTATAGGGCCGGGTTGTGCTAAACTGGGACTCTATCTTTCCCATTCCTATGCGGTAAGTTTGGAGGATTTAACGGAATCCGTCACCATAGAACCGGAGGAGAAGAAAAATGAGGTGGAGCTTTTGATTGAGCGAATCCAGGCCATTCAGAAGGAGCTTCCCTCCCATGCCAAGAGACTGGCGGAAGAGGAAGAAGCCTTTACGGAAGCGGCGGAGGAGCAGTACTAGCTTGAGGCTACTACACGAGGGTTTAGATGAGATAAAAAACGTAGGAGGGGCTAGGCTGAAAACATTTATAAAATGTATAGCTGAACAAGATGTTCCCGACATTAATGTCGGGAACATCAGTAGTCGAACTTCCCAGATTGCTTTATTTGATTTAGAGCATTTTTAAATGTAGCAATGCTACTAGTAGAAAGTAAAAATGCAAAAGTGCAAAAGTGCTTAGACAAATTAAAACTTGATATTTTCAATTCTATATCGATTTATATTTGCATTGATTACAGAAGGTTTGAATAGAACAGGAGGAAAAGCCATGTCAGAATGGATTATACAGGAAGCATTTCAGACATTGACAATAGAAAACAACATAAGTCTTTTTTCCGCTATGCTCAGAATCTTCACGGCGGTTCTTCTGGCCTCCATCATTGGCTGCGAGCGTGCCAACAAAAGGCATTCCGCAGGTCTTCGAACTTTTATTTTGGCCTCTTTATCCGGCTGTTTGGCCATGATATTAGACTTGCTTTTCATGAATACGGAGGTGCTTCGTTTTCCCATGCTTTCCGCCTTTGCCATGATTAGTATTTCCATCATCAGCTGTAAGGCGATTCTCTTTAGCTCCAGAAATCAGATTAAGGGGTTAACCACTGCCATTGCTCTGTGGTCCTGCGTTTTAATCGGGCTCAGTGCGGGAGCGGGACTTTACTTTGTCAGTGTGGTGGCTTGCTTTATGCTGTACTGGATTTTGTCTTACCTGCCCGGCTTGGAAATGTATTTGAAAAATCGCTCCAACCACTTTGAAATTCATTTGGAGTTAAAGAGCAGACAGTATTTGCAGGACTTTGTTACCACCATTCGGAGGCTGGGACTTCGGATTGATGATATTGAGTTAAATACTGCCTACCACGGCTCCGGCCTTAGCGTGTATTCCGTGACCTTTACCATAGACAGCAAGGAGTTGAAGAAGTTTAAAACCCATAAGGAGATTATCGAAGCCCTGTCCACCATTGACTATATTTATCATATTGAGGAAATGCGGTAGTTTAATTCCTGCCTTTACATCTTAGAACAGATATGATAATTTTTATTCGGACAAAACCGAATCGGAGGTGACCGAATAAAATGAAATTTATCGGAAGAGAGGAAGAAGTACGGAAAATCAAAGGCTTGTATCAGTCTCCCGGCATGGAAGTGCTTCTATTATACGGAAGAAGGCGAATTGGAAAGAGCGAGCTGATGAAACATTCCATGCAGTTCTTTGAGGGGAAGAGGATTTATTACGAGTGCAAACAGACTTCTGAAATGAACAATGTAGAAAGTCTGGCGACTTTACTTTCGGAAGAGTTTGGCTACCCGAAGATTTCCTTTTCCGGCCTGGAGGAAGTGCTGGATTTTCTTTTTAAAAAGGCGACGGAGGAGAATATTCTCTTGATTTTGGATGAATATTCTTATCTTAGTGATGTGCTGAAGGGCATGGACAGTGTTTTGCAGGCACTGATTGATAAATATCGAAACCGGAGTAAATTGAAATTGGTCTTGTGCGGTTCCTTTGTGGATACCATGCAGAAACTGATAGAAAAAGAGAATCCCTTATTTGGACGTTTTGATTTGGTTTTAAAACTGAAGCCCATGGATTACTATGATTCAGCACAGTTTTATCCCCATTTTTCCGATGAGGATAAGGTGAGGCTTTATAGTGTTTTTGGCGGAATTCCCTATTATAATCGTTTGATTCGGGAAGACAGGTCTGTAAAGGAGAATATTATAGAGTTGATTGCTTCTCCCGGTGCAAGACTGGAAAATGAGGTACTAATGTACCTTAAGTCGGAAATTGCGAAAATTGTGAATGCCAATGAAGTCTTTGAGGCTATGGCAAGGGGATTTTCCCGCTTTAACGATATCCTGTCTCAGTCCCATGTTTCCAGCGGTCCTACTTTGGTGGATGTGTTGGATAAGCTGATTCGTATGGAGCTTGTGGAGAAGGCGGCGCCCATTAATGATGAAAATAACCGAAAGAAGTCCGGATATTATATCAGTGATCCCATGTCCTTGTTTTATTATCGCTATATTTTCCGTTACAGCTCCCAGTTAAACGTGATGAATTCGGATATTTTTTATCAGCGATATATTCAGGAGGATTTTGAAAATGTCTATGTGCCTAAGCGTTTTGAGACGATAGGAAAACAATATTTAATCCGGCGGAATCGAGCAGGGCTTATGGAGGAGCCCTTTGAAAAAATAGGCAGGTACTACTACGACATTCCGAAAGAAAGGCGAAATGGAGAGTTCGACATTGTCACCTGCGATCCCAAGGGCTATATTTTTTATGAAGTAAAGTTTCAAGATAAGCCTCTTAGCAAGGTGGAAATAGAAAAAGAGATAGCACAGGTGCAGGAATGCGGCCTGCAATGCTATCGTTACGGCTTCCTTTCCAAAAGCGGATTTGAAGCAATTTCCCGGGATGACGTGGTTTTGATTTCCTTAGAAAGTCTGTATGTATAGTTTTCCATGGTCGGTTTTAGGATAAAAATATTTTCTTCTCATCAGAGAAAATCACTTCGGAGGCTTTTTTAGCCTCCTTTTTTACGCTATACTAGGACAGTTCAAAGAAATGAAGGGAGAACTATGGAAAAAAGTCTGAAAGACCAAGTATATGAATCTATCCTGGAGGATATCTTCCAGGGCAATGTTTCTCCGGGAGATATCTTGAATGAGAAGGCGTTGCTGGAAAAATACCACTGTAGCAAGTCTCCGGTTCGAGAGGCGCTGATGGCTCTTTGTGCGGACGGCATTTTAAAAAATATCCCCCGCTACGGCTATGAGGTGGTGCGCCTGAGTAAGGAAGATATCTACGATATGCTGGCTTTCCGTTTTGTCTTGGAGCGGGGAGTGCTTTTGGAGTGCGGGGCAGAGCTTAGGGAGGAAGATTTTCGGGACTTGGAGCAGATCAACAGTCAGTGCAGTGAAAATGACACGGATGCCATGACCCACTGGAAACATAACATGGAATTTCACCTTCGTTTGATTGCCTGTGCCCACAATGACTATATTACGGAGCAGCTGGAAAAATGCATGGCCAGACTGAAGCGGGCCTACTCCCAGTACTATTGGAAGAAGGACAAGGAAATTCTTTTTTCCATGGATACGGAGCACCATGTGGACATTGTTTCCGCACTACGAAATAAGGACGTGGATAAGGCCATTCGCTATTTGGAGGAGGATATTCAGGACTTCGGAGAGTACTCCGCCTATCGTTTAAAGCTTCATTTTTCTTAAGTCGATATCGGGAAGAAATTTGCGGTTTCTATAACGAAAAGGAGATATATTGTGAAGAAATTCATTTAAAAAAATCATTTAAAAATTCATTTAGAGCATTCACTAAGCAAATTTTAGAAAGGAACTTATGGATAAAAAAGAGGGCATGTGGAAACAGGTTTTTGGGACTTTGACATTTTGCAATCGCCATAAGTTCCTCTTTTTGTCTACAGCCATTTTTTTGCAGATTGCAACCTTTGTGGGGAAGGAGCTTTTGCAAATGCTTTTTCGCCTGGCTTTGGTGCTGGTGGACCTGCCCAATGTGGATCAGTACAATATTCGCTATTTCTTTACCAGCCCCAGAAGCCTCTTCATGGTTTTGCTTTTTGCTTTTATTTTAGCCTTCTTTTTTTATGTGGAGGTCTTCACTCTGGTGCAGGTGATTTTGGCGGCCAAGGAAGGCGCCCGGATTTCTTATCGAAAAATTCTTCGCACCTCTCTAAGCAGACTTAGGGATTTCAGCTATGGAAATGTGCTCTTATTCCTTCTTTATATTCTCTGCACCGTGCCGGTGGCGAGCTTTATTTTAAGCTCTTCCCTGACGGATTCCTTCCATATTCCGGATTTTATAACAGAAGAAGTGGGCAAAACTATTGGAGGGCATATTATTCTTTTTCTGCTGTTCCTCTTTTTCATGTACCTTAATATGCGCATGGTCTATACCGTGCCTTTAATGGGCTTAAAGGCCCAGAAGTTTAACAAATCCGTGCGGGAAAGCTTTGCCTACACGAAAAAAGGCGGCATCAGATTGTTTCTGACTCTCTTTTTATATGAGTTTTTGCTGAGTTTGCTGGCGGCTCTATTACTCTATTTGGCGGCATTTATTTTTACCCGTCTGGACCCTGAGGGCGAGCTGGGAATCTTTCATTTTCTCTTTTTCCTGCTCTTTCGTTTTACCCGCTTTTTCTTTGCGATTCTGTCAAAAATCGGCTTTCTTTCCCTTTTGGTTAATACCCTTCCGGTGGAAGGTTCTGAGGGGGAAAATGCTTTTCTTACCGAGGAACAGAAGTATAGCAAGACCACTATTTTCCTCCTACTGGCTCTGTTCGTCTTTCACAGCACCATAGCGCTTATGGATTATATGGGCCGGGAGGTCAATACGGATGCAAAAATCATTGCTCACAGAGGGCTGGTCTCCGCCGGGGTGGAAAATACCATAGAGTCTTTAGAGGGGGCAAAGGCAGCAGGAGCGGATATGGTGGAGCTGGATATTCAGCTGACCAAAGACCAGGAATTTGTGGTGATGCATGATGTGGATCTTTCCCGTCTTACCGGAATAGAAAAAAAGGTCTATGATTGTACCCTTTCAGAGCTTACCGCCATGACAGTGCACCAAGGGGCGTTTAGCGGAAAAATTCCAAGCCTTCGGGAATTTGTACAGAAGGCAAAGGAGCTGGATATGCCCCTGCTTATTGAGATTAAGCCCCACGGGAAGGAACCG
This sequence comes from uncultured Oribacterium sp., assembly GCA_963534765.1. GTDB lineage: Bacteria > Bacillota > Clostridia > Lachnospirales > Lachnospiraceae > Oribacterium. The sequence goes on along the minus strand of CAUSUG010000037.1, from coordinate 929 downwards.
GAGAATTTTTCGGAAATTCTTCTGAAGAAGCTGGAAGAATATGGGGTGGAGAAGACGAATCCCCTGATGTCTTTAAATATTTCCCTGATGGAGGGGATAGAAGAGACTGCCCCGGAATGGAAGACCGGGGTGGTGATTCCCGTGCAATTCGGAGATTTTGCCACGGAAAATGTGGATTTTTATGCGATAGAGGATTCCTCCTATAACGGCTACCTGATGGGAGAGGTGCAGGATATGGGGAAGGAAATGTATGTTTGGACCATAAATGAAGAAGACAAAGTCATCAAATACCTGCAAAGCCCGGTGGACGGCATGATAACGGACGATCCCGGAGAGGTATTAAAGCTTCGAAAGGATATGCTGGAGGATAGGAGTTATTACGGTATGTATGAGCGCATGGCGGGGTAAGGGGCTCTGATGCAGTATAGGCATGAAATCGAGTACGCTTCCGCTAACCTCGCCCTCGCAAAGTGAAGGACTGTACTCAATATGAGAAAGCGCTCTGATGAAGCATGGGTCTGTAATTGGGGCACGCTCTCGCTAACTTCGCCTTCGTAGCAGTACTAACTTCAAGCGTCGCCTTGGCTCGCTTTCAGTAAGTACTGACGGGCTCAGATTGCCCCCTATTACAGACCCATGCTTCATCATTCGCGTTAGCTTTTAAATTTCTACAGTTCTTCGCTTTGTAGGGGCTTTGTAGGCTCCGGCGGGCTCAGATTGCTCTCTTTCATGTCTATACTGCATCCGTCGCGTTAGCTTTTAAATTTCTACAGTTCTTCGCTTTGTAGGGGCTTTGTAGGCTCCGGTGGGCTCAGATTGCTTTCTTTCATGTCTATACTGCATCTGTCGCGTTAGCTTTTCAATTTCTACAGTCCTTTGCTTTGTAGGGGCTTTGTAGGACCCGGCGGGCTCAGATTGCTCTCTTTCAC
>CAUSUG010000036.1:0-12546 GCA_963534765.1 uncultured Oribacterium sp. | reverse complement strand
GAATTTTTCTCTATGGGCTATATCGTTATGGGAAAAATGTGATAGCGGAGAGAAATCGGCATAACGGTGAAACCGTAGTTGCAGAGCAGGAGGAAAAGCCGGGAGAACAAAAGGAGGATAAGTTTTCCAACAGTATCAACAAATTAAAGACAAAAGGAGAGCTTAAGCTTCTTTTTCTTGGAAATGATTATTTAAAGGGGGAGAATGACTTTTTCACCACTGTTCAGGCTACGCTGGAAGAAAAATACGGCGGAAAGGTGGAATGGAATATTCCGGAGCTTCCCGGGAATGCCACGGCCTTATCCGGTTATCTTAAATTGCAGGAGGAAGAGCTTAGCGGAGATATGATTTTTCTTTCCTTCTCGGATTATGACAATCCCTATACCTTTCCTTACTATTACGAGCTTTTGCTTCGGGAATGTCAAAGAAAATTTCCGGAAGCGGAAATTATGTGTTTGATTGGAGACCGGGCATTTGCAGAGGATAAGCGTACCAAGGACAATGCCTTTGTGGTAAAGAATCTTGCGGAGTACTATGGCTTGGAAGTTATGAATCTTGCAGAGCTTATGGCCAGAAAGCAAACGGATCCCAAAGCCTTTTTGACGGAAGGGGAGACCTATTCCGCCTTTGTTCGGCGCTTTTATCCCAATGCCTTTTTAGAGGCAATAGAAAAACCTGCAAAGAAAGGACAGGAGAGTTCGGCGAAAAGCGAAGAAAACAAGCAGGATAGCTTAAAAACTCCTTTAAATGCTCTTTTGGAACAGGAGCCCTATTGCATAAAGATTTCCAAAGAAGAATTTCAAGAAATCGGAGACACAGGCTTACTGCTTTCGAGGGAAAAAATGGAAGCTTTAGGCGTATCAGGGAAAAGCGGAATCTTGGCCCAGTCTTTAGCTTTGGTTCCCGGAGCGAATCAGGGGAACTGTCTTGTGGATGGGATTCTTACAGCCAGCTACAGTATGGAGGGAAGCAGCTATTTAGGCATATACACGAAGGAAGTTCTTCCCAAGGGACAGATTCTTTTGCTCTTTGCCTCTAAAGAGGAAAGGGAGAATTTTCATGAGCTGTATATGCTTTCCGGAGTTCCTTTGGAAAGGGGACTGGAGAACGGAACAGCACTTCCTGTCCCGGAAATGCCCGCAGCAGAGACTGCCGGAGCGGAAGCATCTTCCGAGGCGGTAGCGGAATCCTCCGGGGAAAGTCAGGCCGCTTCTACGGAAAATACCGAAGCAACAAAAGCGGAAGAGAAGCCTGCTGCAAAACAGGAAGATAAGAAGACGGAGACAAAAAAGCAAGAGGAAAGCAGCTCGGAAGAATATATTATTTCCGACCAGGGGCCCGGAGATGTACGATAAAGAGATTCGGGAAAGTCTATTCTTCTTTTTGGAAGAAAGCTACGGAAAGTCCAGAATACTGGAAGAAAAGGTTATTGGAAGAGCCCGGGCAGACTGTGTTCTTATACAGGAAGACAGCTTTATGGGGATTGAAATTAAATCGGACCATGACAGCTATAGTCGACTGGAGGGACAGGTAAAAAATTATAATCAATATTTTGACTACAATATGGTGGTAGTGGGCAGTAAACACGCCCACAGCATAGAAAGTCATGTTCCCTCCTTTTGGGGGATTATCACGGTGGAAGAAGTAGAAGGGAAATGTGATTTTTATATACTTCGACAGGAGCAAAAAAATCCGTTTTGTGATATAAAAAGAAAGGCAAGTTTACTTTGGAAATCCGAACTACAGGAATTGCAGAAAAAATACGGGTTTCCCAAGTATCAGAATAAATCCAAAAGCTTTTTAGTGAATTATCTTTTAGAAAGAATTGCGGAAGAAGAACTGCAAAAAGATTTCTCTCATTTATTGTTGGAGAGAGATTATACGATATTTTCTGTAGAAGAAAAAAGCACTGAGGCAGAAGGAGTGGAGGAACTTAAAAAAGGAAAGAAAATCAGAAAGAAAAAATACAAAAGAAGAAAAAAATCATTGACGAAAACGAAGCTGGGGGTTACCCATTTGATTCGTAAAGGAAGTAAGAGGACGGTAAAAAAATGAGAGAGGAAGAGATCAAAAAGGCATTAGAAGAGAAGTTTTCCGAGCTTTATGGAAATACAGAGGGGATTCGCTATTTCTTTGCTCCGGGAAGAGTAAACCTAATCGGAGAGCACACCGATTACAACGGAGGCCATGTTTTTCCATGTGCCCTCAGTATGGGAAGCTATGCGGCCGTAAAGAAGAGAGAAGATAAGAACTTCCGCTTTTACTCCTTAAATGTGGAGGGAGCAGGGGTGATTTCTGCGGGAGAAAATGATTTTACCCCTCTTACGGATAAGCAATGGGCTGCTTACTTAAAGGGCGTGGTTTGGGCTATGGAAAAAAGAGGTCTGGTCATTCCCTGCGGTCTGGATTTAGTGCTTTACGGGAATATTCCCAACGGCTCCGGACTTTCTTCCTCTGCATCCTTAGAGGTCTTGATGGGAAGCATTTGTAAGGAACTCTACGGTCTTTCCGTAAGCTTTCCGGAACTGGCTTTAATCGGGCAATACAGTGAAAACAATTATAACGGGATGAACTGCGGAATCATGGATCAGTTTGCCAGTGCGATGGGAAAGAAGGATCATGCGATCTTTTTGGATACTGCCACCCTGCAATTTTCCTATGCTCCCATAGTTTTAAAGGATCATTGCATCATTATCAGTAACACCAACAAAAAGCATAAGCTTATCGGTTCCGCCTACAATGACAGAAGAAGAGAGTCGGAAGAAGCACTGAAAATTTTGCAGAAATTTCGTCCCATTAAGAGCCTGGGAGAGCTTTCCGATGAAGAATTCTTTGCTTTGGAAAAGGAAATCTCCGATCCTATTATTCGGAAGAGAGCAAAGCATGCGGTATTGGAAAATAACAGAACCATTGCGGCAAAGAAAGCTTTGGAAGAGGGAGATTTGCATTGTTTTGGAGAATTAATGAATCTTTCCCACGATTCCCTTCGGGATGATTACGAGGTTTCCTGTGAAGAACTGGATACTTTGGTGGACGCAGCAAGAGCTCTTCCCTATGTTTACGGCTCCCGTATGACAGGAGGCGGTTTCGGCGGATGTACCGTTACTCTTTTGGAAAAGGACAAGAAAGAGGATTTCAAGAGAAAAGTGGCGGAAAGCTATGAAAGAAAGATCGGTTACCCCTGTAGCTTCTATGAGGCAGAGGTTTCTGACGGTCCCAGAGAATTATAAGGAGGCAATATGAAGATTTTAGTTACCGGCGGTGCAGGCTATATCGGTTCCCATACCGTAATTGAGCTGTTGGCGGAAAACTATGATGTGGTGGTTTTCGATAATTTCTATAATTCCAGCAAAAAGGCTATTGAGCGGGTAAAGGAAATCAGCGGAAAGGATTTTCCCTTCTATGAGGCGGATATGCTGAAAAAAGAGGACATGGAAAAGATTTTCTCCGAGCACCCGGATATTTCCGCGGTAATTCATTTTGCCGGCTTAAAGGCGGTGGGAGAGTCTGTTGTGAAACCTCTTCTGTATTATCATGATAATCTTTTAGGAACCCTGAATATTCTGGAGTGTATGAAAAAATACGGCTGCAAAAACTTTATTTTCTCTTCCTCCGCAACGGTTTACGGAGATCCGGCGGAGATTCCCATTACGGAAAACTGTCCCAAGGGAACCTGCACAAATCCCTATGGCTGGACGAAGTGGATGCAGGAGCAGATGCTTTGTGATGTGCAAAAGGCCAATCCGGATTGGAATGTGATTTTACTTCGGTATTTTAATCCTATCGGTGCACATATTTCCGGAAAGATTGGAGAGGATCCCAAGGGAATCCCCAACAATCTTCTTCCCTATGTGGCCAAGGTAGCCTCCGGTGCTTTGGAAAAAATCCATGTTTTCGGTCAAGATTATCCCACCAAGGACGGCACAGGCGTAAGAGACTATATTCATGTGGTAGACCTGGCTAAGGGGCATGTGAAGGCGGTGGAGAGATTATCGAAAAACGACGGCGTTTTGGTATGTAATTTAGGAACCGGAAAGGGCTATTCCGTGCTGGAAATTATTCATGCCTTTGAAAAAGCCTGCGGAAAGACTCTTCCCTATGTGATAGAGGAAAGAAGGGCAGGAGATGTGGCTACCTGTTATTCCAGTCCCAAGAAGGCGGAAGAGGTTCTTGGCTGGAAGGCGGAGAAGGATATTCTGGAAATGTGTCAGGACAGCTGGAGATGGCAGTCCCAAAATCCTAACGGATATGGAGAGTAAGAAAAGATGGTAGAGGAACTATTACAGGACTTTGTGGCCTATGGCGCTTATTGTAAGCTGATTGAAGAGGCAGACTTTGTTTATATCTACAACAGTCTGGCTACTTTACTTACGGTAGAGCCTAAGGATTATTCTTATGAGAAGATCCGGGAAAAGCTTCAGGGGATTTCCAAGGAAAGTATTGAAGACGGTTCTTATTTGGAAAGTTTACTGGCGAAACTCTTATCCCTGGCCTTGGAAAAAGGCGTTTTAAAAGAGGACAATGTGGTGGAACGGGATCTTTTGGATACCAGAATCATGGGAATTCTTACAGACCGTCCAAGCCATGTGCAAGAAAAGTTCCGGGAATATTATCAGGAATCGCCTAAAAAGGCTACGGAATATTTTTATGAGTTTAGCCAAAATAATGACTATATTCGCCGTTACAGAATCCGGAAGGATATTCATTTTCATAAGGAAACAGACTACGGCCCTGTGGAAATCAGCATTAACTTAAGTAAACCGGAGAAAGATCCGAAGATGATTGCCCTCTTTGGAAAGATGCAGTCCTCTTCCTATCCGGCCTGCATGTTGTGTAAGGAAAGTGAAGGCTACGGGGGCAGACTGGATTTTCCGGCAAGGGAAAACCATAGAATTATTCCACTGAACCTGGCAGGGGAGGCGTTTTATTTCCAGTATTCTCCCTATGTATATTATCCGGAGCATTGTATCGTCTTTCACAGGGAGCATAAGCCCATGCGGATTTCCGCGGAGATTTTCCCTAAGCTCTTCTCCTTTGTAGAGCAATTCCCCCATTATTTTGTGGGCTCCAATGCGGATCTTCCCATAGTGGGAGGCTCCATCCTTTCCCATGAGCATTTTCAGGGAGGAAACTATAGCTTCCCCATGGAAAAGGCGGAAGTTGAGGAATACTTTACATTGGAAGGCTATCCGGATATTCAGGCAGGGATCGTGAACTGGTCCATGTCCGTGATTCGCTTACGGGGAAAGAATTCTGCTGAGCTTTCTTCCTGTGCTACGATGATTTTGGAGCGTTTCCGCTCTTACTCCGATCCGGAAGTTTCTCTCCATGCCTTTACGGAGGAGACTCCCCACAACACCATTACCCCCATTGCCAGAAGAAGGGGAGAGGATTTTGAACTGGATTTGGTGCTGAGAAACAACCTATGTACGGAGGAGCATCCCCTTGGATTGTTCCATCCTCATGAGGAATATCACCATATTAAGAAGGAAAATATCGGTCTTATCGAAGTGATGGGCCTTGCAGTGCTTCCTGCAAGACTTAAGCAGGAGCTGGAGGAATTGGAATCGGCACTTGTTTCCGGAGAGGATTTAAGGAAAAAAGAAAGCCTTCAGAAGCATGCGGATTGGGGCGAGGAGATTTTAAGAAAATATCCGAAGCTTTCTTCGGAAAATGTCCATGAAATTGTGCAGGAGGAAGTGGCCAAGGTTTTCATGGAGGTTCTTTCCTGCGCGGGAATCTTTAAAAGGGATGCAGAAGGAAAGGCAGCCTTCCGTCGTTTTACGGAAGTGATTTCCAGAGCATAATTTTCAAAATAAAAAAATAGGGCAGTAAGGACAAGCTCAATACAGGGCAGTAAGGAAAAGCCCGGGAAACAAAAAGGAGAAAAATGGCAAAGAGCTATAATGCAGACAGTATTACTGTTTTAGAGGGATTGGAAGCGGTACGTAGAAGGCCGGGAATGTATATCGGATCCATCGGAAGCAAGGGCTTAAATCATTTGATTTATGAAATTGTGGATAATTCCGTGGATGAGCATCTAGCCGGATATTGTACGGAAATTTCCGTAACTCTCCATAAGGACGGTTCCTGTACGGTACGGGATAATGGACGTGGAATCCCTGTTGACCGGCATAAGAAGGGAATTTCTGCGGAAAGAATCGTAATGACGACTCTCCATGCCGGAGGAAAGTTTGATGATAGCTCCTATAAAACCTCCGGAGGCTTACACGGCGTAGGTTCCTCCGTGGTCAATGCCCTGTCCAACTATATGCGGGTCAGGGTTTATCAGAATGGAAAAATTTACGAAGATGAGTACGAAAGAGGAATTCCGAAGACAGAGCTGATTGACGGCCTCTTGCCGGTGGTGGGAAAAACCAGGGAAACCGGTACGGAAACCACCTTTATTCCCGATGACAGCATTTTCGAAAAAACCCGTTTTAAGGAGGAGTGGCTGATGTCCCGCCTCCACGAGACTGCTTACTTAAACCCCACACTTCATCTTCATTTTCGGGATGAACGGGGAGAGGAAGTCGTTAGCAGAGATTACTATGAGCCGGAAGGACTTCATGCCTTCGTAGCGGAACTGGTAAAGGATCAGACGAAAATTGTGTCTCCGATTATTTCCTTTCAGGGAAAAAGCGGAAAGACGGAGGTGGAGTGTGCCTTCCAGTTTACCGACAGCTTTGAGGAAAATCTTCTGGGCTTTTGTAACGGGATTTATACCCAGGAGGGGGGAACCCACATCGTGGGCTTAAAGACCAAATTTGCCCAGCTGATGAATACTTACGCAAGACAACTGGGAATTTTAAAGGAAAAGGATCCGAACTTTACCGGAGCGGATACCAGAAACGGTATGGTGGCTGTGCTTTCCGTAAAGTATCCGGAGCCTGTTTTTGAGGGGCAGACCAAAACCAAGCTGGCTTCTTTAGAGGCGGCCAAGGATGTATCCTCCGTGGTAGGAGAAGAGCTGGAGCGATATTTTGACAGAAACCTGGAAATCGTGAAGGCGATTCTTTCCTGTGCGGAAAAATCCGCCAAGATTCGAAAGCAGGAAGAAAAGGCCAAGGTAAACCTTTTATCCAAGTCCAAGTACAGCTTCGATTCCAACGGAAAGCTGGCGAACTGTATTTCCAAGACTCCGGAGGAATGTGAAATCTTCATCGTGGAGGGAGACAGTGCGGGTGGCTCTGCAAAAACCAGCAGAAACCGCCATACACAGGCTATCCTTCCTTTGAGAGGAAAGATTTTAAATGTGGAGAAGGCTTCCATCGATAAGGTACTGGCCAATGCGGAAATCAAGACCATGATTAATGCCTTCGGTTGCGGTTTTTCCGAGGGCTTCGGCAATGATTTTGATATTTCCAAACTTCGCTATCATAAAATCATCCTCATGACGGATGCGGATGTGGACGGTAGCCATATCGATACCTTATTACTTACTTTCTTTTACCGATTTATGCCGGAATTGATTCAGGAAGGGCATATCTATGTTTCCATGCCTCCCCTGTATCTGGTGATTCCGGATAACAAAAAAGAAAAGCCCCAGTATTTATATGATGAAAAGGCTCTTCTGGCTTATCAGAAGAAACATGGCAGCTCCGGCTATGAATTAAAGCGCTTTAAGGGTCTTGGAGAAATGAACCCTAAGGAGCTTTGGGAAACCACTTTGAATCCGGAAAACAGGGTGTTGAAAAGAGTGGAAATTGAGGATGCCAAGCTGGCTTCTCAGGTGACCAGTATGCTGATGGGTACGGAGGTGGCTCCCAGACGAGAGTTTATCTTTACCCATGCTATGGAAGCGGAAATTGATGCATAGAAAGGCTGAGGAAGAGAGAGTATGCCAGAACAAATCTTAACCACGGAATTTTCCGAGGAAATGCAAAAGTCCTATCTGGACTATTCCATGAGCGTAATTACCAGCAGAGCCGTGCCGGATATTCGGGACGGTTTAAAGCCTGTGCAAAGAAGAGTCCTCTTTGATATGGGAGAGCTTAGGGTATTCCATGACAGACCAACCCTTAAATCTGCCAGAATCTGCGGTGATACCATGGGTAAATATCACCCCCACGGAGACAGCTCCATCTATGAAACTCTGGTGGTTTTGGCCCAGGGCTTTAAAAAGAATCAGGCTTTGGTGGAGGGACAGGGAAACTTCGGTTCCATTGAAGGAGATTCTGCTGCGGCACCCCGATATACGGAGGCTCGTTTGGAGAAATTTACGGAGGATATCCTACTGCAAGACCTGGCTCTATCCGTTCCCTTCCAGCCTAATTATGATGGAAAATTAGAGGAGCCGGTGGTGCTTCCTGCAAAGATTCCTTATTTTCTTTTAAACGGTTCTGAGGGAATTGCGGTAGGAATGACCACTTCCACGCCTTCCCATAATTTGTCCGAAGTGATTTCTTTAATTCTGGCTTATCTTAAAAATCCGGAGCTTTCCCTTACGGAAATGCTGGAAATCATGCCGGGACCGGATTTTCCCACCGGGGGAATCGTAGCCAATCAGTCCGAGCTGGAAGAGATTTACAGAACAGGACAGGGAAGACTTCGTTTAAGGGGAAAGCTCTCTTTTGAGAAAAAGGAAGGTCGTTCCGACAGAGATAAGCTGGTGGTAACGGAGATTCCCTATACCATGGTGGGGCAGGGCATCAGTAAGTTTATGCAGGATGTGGCCAATCTTTGCGAGGAAAAAAAGATTAATGATATTTTGGATATTTCCAACCAGTCCAATGAGCAGGGAATTCGTATTGTTCTGGAGTTAAAGTCCGGAGCGGATATTGAAAAGATTGAAAATATTCTTTATAAAAAGACAAAGCTGGAAGACAGCTTCCCGGTAAATATGCTGGCTATTGCCAAGGGCAGACCGGAAACCCTTTCTTTAAAGAGAATTTTAGAGGAATATCTTGGCTTCCAGGAAGAAAGACTGGAGGCTAAGTTCTCCAAATTACTGGAGAAGGAAGAAAGAAAGCGGGAAATCGAGGAAGGCTTGATTTCCGCCGTAGACTCTATTGATGCCATTATTGCCCTGCTTAGAGGCGCTAAGAATCATAAGGATGCAAAAACCGCTTTGATGCAGGGAGATTTATCTGCCATTCAATTAAAGGAAAGGGATGAGGTTTTTCGAAAGATCATAGAGGGCTTCCGCTTTACAGATTTACAGGCTCAGGCCATCCTGGATATGCGCCTGTCCAAGCTGATCGGTCTGGAGATTTTGTCTTTGCAAAAGTCTCATAGAGAAAGCCTAAAAAACATTAAAAACTATAAGGAACTTTTGAGCTCCAAAAAGGTGCTGTATGCTCATCTGGAGCAGGAGCTTCTGCAAATCCAAAAGGATTACGGGAAGGAAAGAAAAACGAAAATCTGTGATGCCAATGAAGCGGTATATGACGATACTGCCATTGAAGAGATGGATTTGTATTATTTGCAGGATCGCTTTGGCTATGTAAAGTGTGTGGACCCGGGAACCTTCCAGAGAAATAAGGAAAGCATCGAGGCGGACTATGCCTATGTACTGCCCTGCAAGAATACGGATCGCCTGCTCTTCTTTACGGATTTAGGAAATATGCATCAAATTAAGATGCTGGATGTTCCCGTAACGAAGTTTAAGGATAAGGGCGTTCCCCTTGATAATCTGAGTAAGTTCTCTGCAGAACAGGAAAGAGTGGTGGCAGTCTTTATTCGAAAAGTATTGGAGGAAGAAACCCTGCTCTTTGTAACGGAACAGGCCCAGATAAAGAGGGTGAAGGGAGAGGAATTTGCCACCCAGAACCGTCTGGTACAGGCCACCAAGCTGGGAGAAGAGGATAGACTCCTTAGCGTAATGCCTGTGGGAGAAGAGGATATTGTTCTGGAAACAGAGGATTCTTATTTCCTTAGATTCTCCCTTACGGAAGTACCTTTACAGAAAAAGACGGCGAAAGGTGTGCTGGCTATGAGTTTGCGCCCCAAGGACTATATAAAAAAGGTGTATTCGCTTGCTTCAGAGGAAAATGTGGAGCTGGAAAGTAAAACTCTGAACCTGCAAAGATTAAAGCCGGGCAAAAGAGGCGGAAAGGGCGTAAAGCATAGTTAGGGAAAATGCTTTTTTTCATCACCCTGCCATGCTACAATAGAAGCGTTATTGAGGAATAGAGGGAAAAGATATGGAAAAATTTAAAGTAGGTATTTTAGGAGCAACAGGAATGGTTGGACAGCGTTTTGCAACTTTACTGGCTGAACACCCATGGTTTGAGGTGGCTTGTCTTGCAGCCTCTCCAAGATCCAGCGGATTAACGTATGAAGAAGCGGTAGGGGATCGTTGGAAGCTGGAAGAGCCTATGCCTGAGAAATTAAAGAAGATGGTGGTTAAGGATGTATCTAAGGTGGAAGATGTAGTACAGGGCTTGGACTTCGTTTTCTCCGCTGTGGATATGAAGAAGGAAGAAATCAAGGCCATCGAGGAAGCCTATGCCAAGGCGGAGGTTCCGGTGGTTTCCAACAACTCTGCACATCGCTGGACAGAGGATGTTCCCATGGTAGTTCCTGAGATCAATCCGGAGCATTATCAGCTGATTGAAAAGCAGAGAAAGCGTTTGGGAACCAAGAGAGGCTTTATTGCGGTAAAGCCCAACTGTTCTATCCAGTCCTATGCACCTGCTTTGGCAGCATGGGCTGAGTATGAGCCTTACGAGTGTGTGATTTCCACCTACCAGGCAATTTCCGGTGCGGGAAAGAACTTTGAAACCTGGCCTGAGATGGTAGGGAACATCATTCCTTACATCGGCGGAGAGGAAGAGAAGTCAGAGAAGGAGCCTCTTCGTGTATTGGGAACTTATACAGAGGATGGTATTAAGCTGAAGGAAGGTTTGGTTTTAAGTGCCCAGTGTATCCGTGTTCCTGTTTTAAACGGACATACGGCTACAGTTTCCATTCGTTTCCGGAAGAAAGTCACTAAGGATGAGTTGATTGCAGCTCTTAGAAACTATAAGGGCTTACCCCAGGAAAAGAATTTGCCCTCCGCACCAAAGCAGTTCATTCAGTATTTGGAAGAGGACAACAGACCTTCCGTTCTTACGGATGTGAATTTCGAAAAGGGAATGGGAATTTCCATCGGAAGATTGCGGGAAGATAATCTTTTCGATTTCAAGTTTGTGGGACTGAGCCACAACACCCTTAGAGGGGCAGCCGGCGGTGGAGTACTTTCCGCGGAAACTTTGGTAGAGCTTGGATATATTCAAAAAAGATAAAGTGCAGGGGGTGTGAACAAGGGGGATTTGCTTTCTTTTTCACACTCCTTTTTTTCAGGAGGCTTGCTATGCGTATTGAAAAATGTGGTCATTTTGTAGACGAAAGAGAAGTTCATCGCTATATTTTGGAAAATAAGAATGGCGTCCGGGCGGTTTTTACCGACCTCGGTGCTGTTTGGCTTTCCTTTCTTTTTCCTGATCGTAGCGGAAAATTGGTGGATGTGCTTTTATCCGTTGAAAACTGGGAAGATTTAATGGAAAACCCGGGACATATGGGAGAGGTGGTAGGAAGAAATGCCAACCGTATTAATGGAGGACATTTTCAGCTACACGGGAAAGATTACCATTTGTTTTTAAATGACAAGCAGCATAGCAACTGCCATTCCGGCCCGGAGTATTTTGGCAGAAGACTGTTTCAGGCCAAGCAAAAGGGAGAGAATGCAATTTGCTTTTCCTTGTTCTCTAAAGATATGGATCAGGGCTTTCCCGGAAACATGGATTTTTCCGTGACCTATGAGTTAACGGAGGACAATGCCCTGCATATCCGCTATAAGGGAAGTTCGGATAAGGATACCCTGATGAATTTTACCAATCATGCCTACTTTAATCTGTCCGGTCATGACCAGGGAAATATAGCGGAACAAAGCATTCGTATTTTTGCATCCGCTTATACGCCCTCCGATGAATACTTGATTCCTACAGGAGAGATTCGTCCTGTTACAGGAACCGCCTTTGATTTCCGGGAGGAAAGGCCGATTTTTGAGAAGGCCTTTAAGAAGGATCCGGAGCTTTTGGCGGCAGGAGGCTATGATCATAACTTCTGTGTAGACGGAGAAGCGGGAACCCTTCGAAAAGCAGCCCTGGCTTATTCCAAGAAAACAGCTATTGAAATGTCGGTAGAAACGGATTGCCCGGGAATTCAGTTCTATACCGCCAATTTTTTAATGGCGGAGGATATGGGAAAGGACGGAGTGAGCTATGAACCCCATAGCGGATATTGCTTTGAAACCCAGTACTATCCTAATGCCATCAATGTTCCGACTTTTCTTTCTCCTATTGTATCGGCGGGCTCTATCTACCGTTCTGAAACCGTCTATCGTTTTCGGCAAAGATTGATTTAATAAGAGTTCATGACAAAAACGGATATAGGAAAGAAAAAAAATTTATATATAGCGGAGAAACCTTCTGTAGCCAGGCAATTTGCGGAAGCCCTGGGGGTAAATACAAACTCTCCCGGAAGAAGAGGATATATAGAAGCGGGAGAGCATATCTTTACCTGGTGTGTAGGACATCTGGTCCTGTCTCTTATACACATCTG
>CAUSUG010000035.1:0-12633 GCA_963534765.1 uncultured Oribacterium sp. | reverse complement strand
TTTACGAGGAAACTTCTCATTGGCCTTAGATTATTATATGACGGCCTTGAAGTATTATGAGCAGATGGAAGAAGCGGATAACAGCCTCAGTGGTATTGTGAAATCCAATATTGCAAGACTCTATTTCAGCTTAAATGACTATGATCATGGTCGCTATTACGCCGAAGAAGCCCTCTATGACATTAGTGGAACTACCGTAGACAGTGCGTATGTTTCCAATATGATGAGCATTTATATTTTCCTAGGAAATATCTATTTAAGCAGAAGTCGGGATGTGCAGGCGGCAAGAGCCTGTCTGGATTCCGTTCTAACCCTGGCAAAGAATTCCCCCTATACAGGAGAGCTGCTGTCCGGTATAGACATTTTAAGCTTTTCTATTCGTCTTGCTCATTACGAGGATAAAATATCGGAGCGGGATCTTTTGATTCGACGTTTTGTGGATCGGGCGGTAATGACGGCTCTCCGGACCCATATGATTGAGGATGTGTGCGATTTGGCGGATTTCTTTTTGGAAATTGATAAGCTTAAGGAATGTCATAAGGTTTTACATCTTCTGGAGGGAAAGCTTTTGGAAATCAATCTTCCGGAATTGCAGAAACGCTTTTTAGAATCCAAGCTACGGTACTTTGACAAGATTTCCGATGAGAAATCCAGGAATGAGTCTGCATATCACTACTATGAGATGGTGAAGCAGCAGGAGGTGGAGAAGGTCAATGCCTTTTTATTTGCCTTAAAGATTCGGAAGGATTTGGAGGATTTAAAGGAGCAGAATGCCTTTATGGAGGAGGAAAATGTTCGCCTCACCCAGAAAGCGGATCATGATGAATTAACCGGTCTTCCCAACCGTTATCATTTAAGCACCTTTGCGGATGCCGCCTTTGAGAGGGCATATAATTCCAGAACTCCTGTGGGCTTTGAAATGGTGGATTTAGACTATTTTAAGCAGTACAATGATCGCTACGGTCATCAGGCCGGGGACGAATGTCTTCGTTTGGTGGCCGGGGAAATCAAGAAGCTCTGTGCAAAGCATCCCGGCATCTACGCTGCCCGTTACGGCGGGGATGAATTTGTTCTGATTTATGAGAATATGCAGGATGAAGAGCTTTTAAGCTATGCCAAGGAATTGGGAGAATCGGTGAAAGCCTTGAACTTACAACATTCGGAAGAAGTGGGAGGAGGAGTTGTGACCATTTCCCAGGGAATCCGAAATTCCGTTCCGCTGAAGAAGAACAGGGTTTGGGACTATACCTTTGCGGCAGATACCGCCCTTTATAACGTAAAGGGAAAAGAGAGGGGAGGAATTCTGCTGATTCATAAGGCAAAGCTTTCGGATGAAGCTTTGTATGTCTAGCGAGAAATGTATGAAATCAAAATAATATAGGATTTTCGGCAATATAGGTCTGAATGCGGGGTAGTCTGAGCCCGATACTTGCGAAATCCGACGAAGTGAAGAACTGTAAAAATCAATAAATGAAGCGAATAATGCAGTATAGGTCTGTAAGAGGGGCAATCTGAGCCCGCCGGTACTTACTGAAAGCGAGCAAAGCGAAGCTTGAAGTTAGTTCCGATGCGTAGGCGAGGTTAGCGGGAGCGTGCCCCGATTATAGACCTATACTGCATTAGAGCACATCTTTATAAATAAATACAGTCCTTCAATACATTGGATTAGGCTAGCGAGCATGCCCCAATTCAGACCTATATTGCTGGGAAAATCCATTTTGTTTTTTTTACAGTTTCTTATACCCTTCTATAATCGTTCCCCCCCCGAGAACCAGGTCTCCGTCATAGAGTACCACGGCCTGGCCTTTGGTTACGGCTCTTTCTTTTTCCGGGAAGCGTAGGAAGACGTTACCGTTTTCCCGGAGGGAGACGATGGCGGGAACCGCCTTGCCGTTATACCGGGTTTTGGCTTCCACGGCCATTTCTCCCTTCGGAGGAAGACTGATCCAGTTAAAATCATTGGCCAATAGGCCTTCAAAGTAAATCCCTTCTTTTTCAGAGAGAATCACTTGATTTTTTTCAATATTTTTTCCGGAAACATACATGGGCTTTTTCAAGGAAAGTCCCAAGCCCTTTCTTTGGCCGATGGTGTAACGGATAGTACCTCTATGCTCTCCCAGCTTTTTTCCGTTTTCATCCACAAAGTCTCCGCTTGGATAGGGCTTTCCCCGAAACTTTTCCAGAAAATCTCCGTAATCTCCATTGGTCACGAAGCAAATATCCTGAGAATCCGGTTTATCGGAATTGATAAAGCCGTATTTGTCCGCAATTTCCCGAACCTCCTCTTTAGAGGAATATTCTCCCAAGGGGAAGAGGGTATGGGCCAGCTGTTCCTGGCTTAAGAAATAGAGAACATAGCTTTGGTCCTTTTTCTCGTCCCTTGCCTTCTTCAAAAGATATCGACCGGTACTTTCGTCCTTTTCGATTCTGGCATAGTGTCCGGTAACGATATAAGAGCAGGAGAGCTCCTCCGCCCTTTGGTATAGCTTATCGTGCTTCATAAAACGATTGCAACGAATACAGGGGTTGGGGGTTCCGCCATTTTCATAGGTCTCCACAAAGGGAAGGATGACCTTTTTCTGAAAATCGTCCTTGAAATTCAAAACATAAAAGGGCATGGAAAGGGTAGAGGCCACCTGTCTTGCGTCCTCCACATCTTCTAGTGTACAACAGGTCCTGCTTCGGCAGGCCTGTCCGGTTTCGCTATCGTATAATTTCATGGTGATGCCGATACAATCATATCCTCTTTCCTGCATAAGCGCTGCGGCAACTGAGCTGTCCACACCGCCACTCATGGCAATTAAGGCTTTTTCCATGCTGAACTCCTTTTGAAAAGTATTGTCTTTAGCTAGTGTAGCATAGGAGAAAATGCCTTGCAAAGGTGGGGAGGAGAGTTTATGAAAATATAAGAGGAAGAGAGAAGCTATAAGCAAATTTTTGAAAAATAGTTCTTGAAGGAAACGGCTTTATAAAAATTCTTAAAAAAGCTCCCATAAAAATTAAGCTAATTTAACAGAAAAAGCCTTTGTATATCTGCTTTGCCTATGCTAAAATTTACAGCAGTATGCATTATTTTAAGAGGGGAGAAAAACCATGAAAGGTATTATTCTTGCAGGAGGTTCCGGCACCAGATTATATCCGCTGACAAGGGTGACTTCTAAGCAATTGCTTCCGATATATGACAAGCCTATGATTTACTATCCTTTGTCCGTTTTGATGGATGCGGGGATTCGGGATATTTTGATTATTTCCACACCTACGGACACGCCCAGATTTCAGGAGCTCTTAGGGGATGGAGAGGCTTTCGGTTTACATTTACAGTATGCGGTTCAGCCATCTCCGGACGGATTGGCTCAGGCCTTTTTAATCGGAGAAGAGTTTATCGGCGGAGAGCCGGTAGCCATGATTTTAGGAGATAATATCTTTGCCGGACGAGGATTTAGAGAAATCTTAAAGAAGGCTGTGACGAAGGAACATGGTGCCACCGTATTCGGCTACTATGTGGATGATCCGGAGCGTTTCGGCATCGTGGAGTTTGACGGTACGGGAAAGGCGATTTCCATTGAGGAGAAGCCGGAAAAGCCTAAGTCCAACTACTGTGTTACCGGCTTGTATTTCTACGACAACAAGGTTGTGGAATATGCGAAAAGCCTAAAGCCTTCCAAGAGAGGAGAGCTGGAAATCACCGACCTGAATCGTATCTATCTGGAAAAGGGTGAGCTGGATGTGGCGCTTTTGGGACAGGGCTTTACCTGGTTGGATACCGGAACCCATGAGTCCTTAGTGGATGCTACCAATTTCGTTTGTACCATTGAGACCCATGAGCATAGGAAGATTGCCTGTCTCGAAGAAATTGCCTATCGTAATGGCTGGATTAGCAAGGAAAAGGTTTTGGAGGCCTATGAGCTTTTGAAGAAAAACGAGTATGGCAAGTACTTAAAGGATGTTTTAGACGGAAAATATATTGAAGAGCAGTAGGAGGAGAAGATGAAAACAATCGTAACCGGAGGCGCAGGCTTCATTGGAGGAAACTTCATGCATTTTGTGGTAAATGCTTATCCCGATGAGGAGTGGATTTGCCTGGACAGCCTGACCTATGCAGGAAACTTAGAGACTCTGGCTCCCTTAGAGGGAAAGAAAAATTATCGTTTTATTAAGGGGGATATTACAGACAGAGCTTTTATCTTTGACTTATTTGCAAAGGAAAAGCCGGATGTGGTGATTAACTTTGCGGCAGAGTCCCATGTGGACCGTTCCTTAAAGGATCCGGAAATCTTTTTAAAAACCAATGTTTTGGGTACCGTTTGTTTAATGGATGCCTGCAGAGAATACGGTATTAAGCGTTATCATCAGGTATCTACCGACGAGGTATACGGAGATCTGCCGTTAGAGAGAACAGACCTTTTCTTTACAGAGGATACTCCTATCAAGACCTCTTCTCCCTATTCTTCCTCCAAGGGAAGTGCAGACCTTTTTGTACTGGCCTATCACAGAACCTTTGGTCTGCCGGTAACCATTACCCGTTGTTCCAACAACTACGGTCCCTATCATTTTCCGGAGAAGTTGATTCCGCTGGTAATTTCCAGAGCCCTGAACAATGAAAGCATTCCTGTCTACGGCAAGGGAGAGAATGTTCGTGACTGGCTCTATGTTACCGACCATTGTAAGGCTATCGACCTCATTGTCCGGAAAGGAAGAGTGGGAGAGGTTTACAATGTGGGCGGACATAATGAAAGAACCAATCTGGAGGTTGTGAAGACGATTTTAAGGGCTTTAGACAAGCCGGAATCCCTGATTCATTATGTGACAGACCGTCCGGGACACGATATGCGTTATGCCATTGACCCCACAAAGTTAGAGACTGAGCTTGGCTGGAAGCCGGAATACACCTTTGATACCGGCATTCCCGTAACCATTCAGTGGTATCTGGATCACAAGGATTGGTGGGAGCACATCATTTCCGGAGAGTATCAGGATTATTATAAGAAGCAGTATGGAGAATAAGCATGAGAGTTTTCGTTACCGGCGTTAATGGGCAGTTAGGCCATGATGTGATGAATGAGCTGGCTCGAAGAGGCATAGAGGCAGTAGGCTCTGGGATTGAGTCGGAGTATGTAGGCATTATGGACGGAAGTCCGGTTTGCAGGATGCCCTATGTGGGACTGGATTTAACCAATGAAGAGGAAGCAAGACGCATCCTTACTGAAGAGAAGATTGACTGCCTGATTCACTGTGCCGCATGGACTGCGGTGGATGATGCGGAGGATCCGGAGAAAAAAGATTTTGTTTTTCGCATTAACGGCGAGGTTCCCGGAAATCTTGCCGGTGTTATGAAAGACTTAAAGGGGAAGATGCTTTATCTTTCCACAGACTATGTTTTCTCCGGCGAGGGAACAAAGCCTTGGGAAGAGGAGGAAAGAGATTTTCATCCCATCAATGTGTATGGAGCCTCCAAGCTGGCGGGAGAAGAGGCGATTCGGAAGGTTTTACCGGAGCATTTTATTGTTCGTATTGCCTGGGTTTTCGGTTTAAACGGAAAGAACTTCATTAAAACCATGCTTCAGGTAGGAAAGAAGCATCCCAGTGTGCGAGTGGTTTCCGATCAGGTAGGAAATCCGACCTACACCCTGGACTTGGCAAGGCTTTTGGTGGATATGGTGGAGACGGAAAAGTACGGTACTTATCATGCCACCAATGAAGGAGAGTACATTTCCTGGTATGACTTTACCAAGGCTATTTACGAAGAGGCGGGACTTTCCACCGAGGTGATTCCCGTTACTACGGAGGAGTACGGTTTAAGTAAAGCAAGACGTCCCTTTAACTCAAGACTGAGTAAAGAAAAGCTTAAGAGAGAGGGGTTTCAGGGGCTTCCTCATTGGAAGGATGCTTTAAAGCGTTATTTGCAGGCATTAGAAGCGGAATAAAGAAGCTTTCTTTTATAGAAAGGGGAGAGGACCTGTTTGCAGATTCGGCAGACAGGTCCCTTTCCAAAAATAAGGGACAGAAGAACCCAGTAGAAGGGAATCGCAATATTTCAAGCCGGAATGAAATAAAGCACCGATTCAATTTGCAAAAAAGTTAAGGAGAAAAGATGGGAAAATATTTTGGAACAGACGGTTATCGTGGAGAGGCTAACGTGGATTTGACAGCGGATACCGCCTTTAAGGTGGGAAAGTTCTTGGCCTATTATTTTTCGAACAAAGGCACAAAGGAATGCCGTATTGTTATCGGTAAGGATACCAGACGCTCCAGCTATATGTTTGAATATGCACTTTCTGCGGGAATTACCGCTGCAGGGGCAGATGCGTATCTGATGCATGTCACCACCACGCCTTCCGTAAGCTATATTGTTCGTTCTGAAGATTTTTCCTGCGGAGTCATGATTTCCGCCTCCCATAATCCTTTCTATGACAACGGTCTTAAGGTCATCAATGAAAACGGAGAAAAGGTTTCCGATGATTTTATTGCGGAGATTGAGGCTTATCTGGACGGAGAAACCGAGGAAGTACCATTGGCTACCGGAGATAAGATTGGAAGAACCGTGGATTTTGCCGCAGGAAGAAACCGCTATATCGGCTATCTGATTTCTTTGGCTACCCGTTCCTTTAAGGGCAAGAAGATTGCTTTGGATTGTGCCAACGGTTCCGCATCTTCCTGTGCCAAGGCGGTATTTGATGCTCTGGGAGCGGATACCCATGTGCTTTCCAACAATCCCAACGGCTATAACATTAACGATAACTGCGGTTCCACCCATATGGAAGCCCTGCAGGAGTATGTGAAGAACGGGGATTGCGAAATCGGCTTTGCC
This sequence comes from uncultured Oribacterium sp., assembly GCA_963534765.1. Taxonomy (GTDB): domain Bacteria; phylum Bacillota; class Clostridia; order Lachnospirales; family Lachnospiraceae; genus Oribacterium. The sequence continues at coordinate 5,825 of CAUSUG010000035.1, read as the reverse complement.
TATGACGGCGATGCGGATCGTTGTCTCTGTGTAGACAGTGACGGAGAACTGGTGGACGGAGATCAGATTCTCTACCTTTGCGGAAAGAATATGCGGGATAAGGGACAGTTAAAGGACAATAAGATTGTGACCACCATCATGTCCAACTTCGGCTTATATAAGGCTTTGGATGCGGTAGGACTTTCTTATGAAAAGACCAAGGTAGGAGACCGTTATGTCTATGAGAATATGGCGGAAAACGGTTATTCTCTGGGAGGAGAGCAGTCCGGACACATCATCTTTATGAGACATGCCACTACCGGAGATGGAATTCTTACCAGTATTAAGCTGATGGAAGTGCTTTTAGAGGAAAAGAAGAGCCTGAAGGAAGCTTTGGCAGACTATCAGCGCTTTCCACAGGTTTTAAAGAATGTACGGGTGAAGGATAAGCTTTTGGTGGAGCAAAATGAAACCGTACAGGAGGCAGTGAAGAAGGTGGAGGAAAGCCTGGGAGAGGATGGAAGAATTCTCCTCCGTGCTTCCGGAACAGAGCCTTTGATTCGTGTCATGGTGGAGGCTTCCAAGGAAGAGCTTTGTGAGAAATATGTAGAGGAAGTTATAGCTGTTATGAAAAAGGAAGGACTAGTCCTTTCCTAAGTTTATTGATAGAGTAAAAGGAAGCCCTGCAGAGCCTGGAAAAGCTTGTTTGGCAGTACAGGCTAGACTCAAAATAAGAAGTAAGTAAGAGTAGTAGTGGAAAAATACAATAGGAGGTAAGAATGGATCAGGTAAAACGTTACAGAAAATTTCCGATTTTCCGTTATCCGGAAAGAACTTGGATGGATCAGGAAATCACTAAAGCACCGATTTGGTGTTCTGTGGATTTAAGGGATGGAAACCAGGCCCTTGTGGATCCCATGACCGTAGAAGAAAAGGTGGAATTTTTCCAGCTTCTTTGCAAGCTTGGTTTTAAGGAGATTGAAGTAGGCTTTCCTGCCGCCTCCCAGATAGAATTTGATTATTTACGGACTTTGGTGGAGAAGAATCTGATTCCGGAGGATGTTACGGTTCAGGTTTTGGTACAGTGTAGAGAAGAGCTTTTGGAAAGAAGCTTCCAGGCTCTTCAAGGAGTAAAGAAGGCCATTGTCCATATTTATAATTCCACCTCCGTATTGCAAAGAGACGTGGTTTTTGGAAAGTCCAGAGAGGAGATTACCGTCATTGCCCTTTCCGCTGTAGAGATGGTGAAACGTCACGAGAAGGATTTTTCCGGAGAGCTTCGTCTGGAGTATTCTCCGGAAAGCTTTACCGGAACGGAGATGGATTATGCTTTGGAAATCTGTAATGCGGTGATTTCCGCCTGGGGTACCAAGGCGGGAAGGGAGATTATCATTAACCTGCCTAATACCGTAGAGATGCATAGCCCCAATGTCTATGCGGATCAGATTGAGTTTATGTCCAAAAACATGATAGAAAGAGAGCATGTGATTCTTTCCGTGCATCCCCATAATGATAGAGGAGAGGGCATTGCCTCTGCAGAGCTGGCCCTTCTTGCCGGAGCACAAAGAGTTGAGGGAACCCTATTCGGAAATGGAGAAAGAACCGGAAATGTTGATATTTTAACCCTGGCTTATAACCTTTTCTCCCACGGCATCGACCCCAAGCTGAATCTGGAAAATGTCCGGGAAATTCAGGAGGTATACGAGCGTTGCACCAAGATGAGTGTACCGGATCGTCATCCCTATGCGGGAAAGCTGGTATTTACCGCTTTCTCCGGATCCCATCAGGATGCCATCAATAAGGGTGTATTGGCTATGCGGGAGCGGAAGAATCCCTTCTGGGAAGTGCCTTATCTTCCCATCGACCCGGCGGATATCGGAAGACAGTATGAGCCGGTGGTTCGAATCAATTCCCAGTCCGGTAAGGGCGGTGTTGCCTTTATTCTGGACTTTGACTATGGCTATAAGCTGCCCAAGGCAATGCAAAGAGAGTTTGCGGATTATATCCAGAAGATTTCCGAGCTGGAGGGCGAGGTAAATCCGAAGAGAATTTTAGAGGTATTCCGGGAAGAATATGTGGAAGCCAAGGCTCCGTTATTCTTTAAAAACCTTCGTACCACCGATGTGGAGGGAGAGGGAGATTCTTACATCAGCTTTATTAACCTGACCTTTGAGAATCGCGGTGTACTGCGTGAGGTTTCCGGTCAGGGTTCCGGTCCTATCGAGGCGGTAATCAGTGCCTTGAATAAGGAATTTAAGCTGGCCTTAAAGGTAGTGGATTATACAGAGCATGCTCTTAGTGCAGGTTCCTCTGCGAAGGCGGTGTCCTACATTCATTTGGCAGAGGAAAATAGCGGAAAGTCCGGCTTCGGTGTGGGTGTTTCCTCCAATATTACCCGTTCCTCCGTTAGAGCGATTTTCAGTGCCATGAATCGTCTGCTTTTCCCGGAAGAGGCTGAGGCGGAAGGAAAGAAGCGAGTGGCGGAAGAGAAAGAGCAATAATTCGCAGCCATAAGCGACTTTTAGTGAGTTTAGTCAGGACAGCGATAGCTTCGGATTTTCGGAAGAAAGAAGCTCTTCAAGCGAGCCTAAGTAGAATACAGAATTTATTCAAGCAAAACGAAGTAGAATATAGAAGGGAGAAAAGTATGCACATCGTCTACGGAGTCAATGAGGCCTTTATGCCGATTCTTGCGGTGTCACTTTCCTCTCTTCTTTTGCATGCAGAGGGAGAAGCTCTTCATTTTCATATCTTATCCCTGGGGATAGAAGAGGAAAGCAAGGAAAAGCTTCGACAATATGTGGAGACGGAAGGGCAGAAAATCAGCTTTTATGATTTGGAGGAGAAATTTTCCGAATGGAAGGAAAAGCTCCCCGCCCTTTTTACCGGAAAATTTTCCAAAGCTACTCTGCTCCGGCTCTTTATCCCTTCTACGCTTCCGGAAACGATTACCAAAGCTTTATATTTGGATGCGGACACGGTGGTGCTCCAATCCATTTTACCCCTTTATCATCTAAAGCTTGGAGATAAGCTTTTGGGAATGGCTCCGGAGCCCAGTATTTATAAAAAGCATAAGGAATTTTTATCCTTAGCGGAAGAAAGTCCCTACTATAATGCGGGAGTGATTCTTATGAATCTTTCTTTGCTTCGGGAGGAAGGGATAGAAGAAAAGTGCCTTCGGTATTATCAAATGAAGGAAGGTCAGCTTCCTTTTAATGACCAGGACATTTTAAATATGGTGTGTAGGGGAAGAATTCGCTCCCTGCCCCAGCGTTTTAACTTCTTTTCCAACTATGCCTATGCAAGGTATAGCGCCTTATGTCGTTTTTCTCCCTGGTATCAGGAGCTGGAAAGCAAAAAAAGCTATTCTCAGGCAAAGGCTCATCCGGTGATTGTCCATTTTGCCGGAGATGAAAGACCCTGGAGAGAAGGCAATCACAATTATTATCGAAGAGCATTTGACTATTATGCGGAAGAAAGTCCCCTTCCTTTAGAAAAGGAAAAGGGAAAGCAGGGCTATTTATTTTGCTATCATGTGCTAAATCTTCTGACTTTTGTATTCCCTAAGCTTCGGGAGAAGGTGGGAGAGCTTTATTATCGTTCTATGGGGAAGGAAAACTAATGTCCTGTGCTATAGTGATTTTAAATTATAATGATTTGGAAAATACCCTTCGGCTATATAAAGAGCTGAAGGATTTTTCCGTGTTAACGAGAATTTATATCGTGGATAATGCCTCCACGGATAGCAGCAGGCAGACTTTAGAGAAGCTTCAAGACCATAAGTGTAAACTGATTTTTGCCAAGGAAAATAAGGGCTATGGGGCAGGCAACAATCTGGGCTTTCGAGCCGCCTTTTCGGAAGGGATGGACTACTGTTTTTTGGCCAATCCCGACACCCGTTTTCAGGAAGCTTACTTTGAAAATGTTCTGTCTGTTTTTGCAAAGGAGAAGCAGGTGGGATTGGTCTCCGGCAGAATGAAGGACCCTTACGGAAAACAAGCTACAGCTTGGCCTATACAGAGCTTTTCTAAAAACCTTCTGAGCATGGGACCCTTTAGCAAGAGAATTTTTTCTTCCCTACTCTTTTATCCTAAAGCCTATTTGGAACAAAAGCCCTATGTGAAGGTGGATGTGCTGCATGGCTCCTCCCTTTGTATTTCTAAAGAGGCATTCCAAAAGACCGGGGGCTATGACGAGGAGTTCTTCCTTTATGAGGAGGAAAAGGTAATTGGTCAAAAGCTGAGAAGGGCAGGCTACAAATCCTATCTTTGTACGATTTGTTCTTACCTTCATGAGGATAGCGGTAGCACCAAGAAATCCTTGAAATCCCTGGTGCAAAGACAAAAGCTTCGGCAGCAGTCCGAGGCATTGTATGCCCGAAAATATCTTCATGCCAATTTCTTACAAATGCTTTTCTTAAGGCTTGTGCAGGCAGTGATTTTGGAAGAAACTCTTTTTTATTCTCTTTTGCTTTCTAAATAAGCCGAAATCAAGAATGCTAAAGTCCTATTTTATGGGTGGAACTTGTGTAGAAAAGAAAAACTTATGCGGAGCCAGAATTCCTTAGTCAAAGAGAGGAATTTCTTAGTCAAAGAGAGGAATTGCTGAAATGCATTGTGTTATTTTATGTACTTATAATGGGGAGAAATATCTGGAAAAGCAGATTAAATCCATTATGGAGCAGGATAGGGAGGATTTTTGCCTCCTTTATTCTGATGACGGCTCCACCGATGGTACAAAAGCAATTCTGCAAAGCTTGCAGGAAAAGTATGGAAGGAGGATGAGGGCTTTCCCGAGACCTATGCATAGTGGAAGTCCGGCAAAGCATTTTCTCTCTATTCTCTCTGCCTTGGCTAAGGGGGAGGTGGAGACAGAAAATTTAGAATATATTTTCCTTGCGGATCAGGATGATGAATGGTTTCCGGACAAGCTCTCCAAGACGATTTCCGTCATAAAGGAGGAAGAAAGAAAGTTTGGGGAAAGCCTTCCTATCCTTTGTCACACAGACTGCTCTTTGGTGAATTCAAGAGGAGAGCTTCTTGCCAAGTCCTATAGAAGGTATCAGAAATTACCGGGTGCCTCCTGCCGTTTTTCTCGCCTGCTTTTGCAAAACCATGTGACAGGAGCCTCTGTGGGAATCAACAAAGCTTTGCTGCAATATTGCAAGGAAATTCCGGATCAGGTGAAAATGCATGATCATTGGCTGGCCTTATTGGCCAACTGCTTTGGAGAAATTCAATATTTGCCCTATGCCACTTATGCCTACCGCCAACATGGAGAAAATGTTTTAGGGGCAAAAAAAGCCAGTGTACTGGTGGAATGTGGGGAAAGACTGGCTGCTTCCAAAGAAAAGGATAAGGAAGATAGCATTCATTCTTCATACCGGGCATTGTTTGCCCAGGGGAGAGAATTGAAGCGTTTATTTGGAGATGAGCTTCCGGAAATCAAAAGGAAGGTTTTAGAGGCGTTCTTATCCTTAGAGGGAAAAAGTCGACTGGGGAAAATCACCACCATGGCACTTTTCGGCATTTACCCCTATCCCCTGTATCGGGGAATCGGGGCAATGTTGTTTTTGGATAGCTAAGAGCTTAGAGACGTAATAGATAAAAGCTTAGAGACATACTAAGCAATAGCTATTATGGCCTAATGAATCTATAGAGCTTATGATTTATTTTATGAAGAAAGGAGGCAGAATGGAGGAAAATGTATTAAAAGAAAAATCGGTGCCGGATAGTTCAGTGGCGGAAAAGCTGATCTCCGATAAGACAATGGATAAAAAACCATTAATTTCCGTATGTATTGTGACCTACCGGCATAAGGATTATATCTGTCTCTTATACACATCT
>CAUSUG010000034.1:0-12703 GCA_963534765.1 uncultured Oribacterium sp. | reverse complement strand
ATATAAGTTAATAATAGCAAGAGGAAAATCCATGAAAATCACCAAAATCCAATGTCCTAACTGCAATGGTCAATTATCCGTTCCTGAAGGAATGAAGGAAGGATTTGTGCAGTGTAAATTCTGTAATACCAAGGTCTATTTAGAGCCTCATAAACCGGATATTACCCAAAATATCACCATAAAAAATGTGAATTATAACAAGGAAAGAACTGTTCCAAACAACGTACGAGGCAAATACCTTTTGCAAAGCTGTGCAGTGGGCTCTGTAGTAGTGGTGATGTCAATCCTTCTGTTTATTTTACTAAAAACAGTCTTTTCTCCTAGCGGAATAGAGCTTCCCACCGACCAATATCGTAGCACGGTGCAGGATCCGGTAGTGATTTCCTTTGTGGAGAAAGCATTTTCCAAAAATCTTTCTGAAGTTACAGGGGAAGACTACAGTTCCTTAAAGTTCCTGTCCATTGCCAAAGATAACAAAAAAGAAAATTGGTGTTTTTCGTATGCGGAGAAGCTGGATGAAGAGGGAAATCCCGTGGATGAAAAGACTCTTTATTTTCCTGCTACGGAAAGTATTCCTCGGCAGGAGCTTCAGCCCTTCGCCGGTTTGGAGAATCTGGCACTGGGACAAGGCCTGGACTTCGATAGTGACAGTCAAGACAATCAGGATTTAAAAAATCTAAAAGATTTAAAATACTTTTCTGCTATAGGAAACAATTCGGAAGGCTTCAGAGAGCTTTTGTTAAGCTTGGCAAAGCCGGAACAGATACTCGGTCTTAGCGGTATTTACCTCCGTGATGACGTTGTTCCCTATAGCATTTCCTCTGACAAAACAAAAGATATCACGGATATTTTCACCCCCTTTTCTTCCCTGAAAAGCCTTTCCATCAGAGTGGATTCTGACTATGAAGGGGGGCTGCTTTTCTTAAGGCATTTTCCTAAGTTGGAGAATTTATCCCTTTACACCTCTGCGGATTTAGCTCCTTTAGCCACTTTAAGCAATTGTAAAACTCTGAGTCTGTCGGGTCCCTCTGATACCCCCCTGGAAAATATCTCCGTCCTATCCGGTATGCCCCAAATAGAGAATCTCAGCTTATCCCATGTAATGTCTGTAAAGGATTTAAACTTTACCCAAAATATGCCTAAGTTAAAGTCTCTTGGGCTCGAGAGCGTACCGATACTCTCTTTAGACGGTTTAGCCAATCACCCCTCATTAAACACGCTTTCCATTGATAGCTGTTATAAATTAACGGACGGAAAGGCCATTACCGGTCTCAGTGCTTTACAAAGCCTGCACCTGGGCGTTCTCCTTTACGACTTTTCTCTGTCGGATTTGCAAAATTTAACGGCCTTGGAAGAAGTTCTTTGTAACTCCAGGTATCTCGGTCATTTTTCCCATATGCCCTCGATTAAGAGTCTCTACTGTTTTCTGGACGGTGACGAGATCAGCGCCGAACCCCTTCGTGGAATGGACTCTTTAAGCACTCTGATAATTTCCGGTTCCCTGGATTATATTTCAAACGACTGGGAAAATGTTTTAGAAGACTTACCAAAGCTTGAAAAACTAAGTGTTCTGGGAGATCCTTTAGATACTTCGAGAGACTATCACGGGTTATTCTCCGGTATCAAAGTAAAGGAGCTGATTTTTGATAAAAATGTCATTGATTCAGCTCACACGCCTCAGATTCCCCTATCCCTTAGTAAGATGGAAGATAACAACACTACGGAGACCTTGATTCTCACCCAGACAGAAATCAAAAATCTGGATGATGATTCCGATAATTTTACGGCCAATTCCAAAGCCTTTCTCTCCCATTTTAAAGCGATAAAAAAGCTTGGACTTCGTGGAAATAAGTTGGAGAATCTGGATTGTTTAGAGGGACTCAGCACTCTGGAAGAGCTGGACATTTCCGATAACTATATTACCGATATCAGTGCACTACGGAATTTACCCAATCTGAAAAAAGTAAAGCTATCCGGAAACTCCATTGTGAATCTGGAGCTCCTGCCGGATAGCATGGAAATTGTGGATCAGTTTTAATGAACTTCTCTAAAACTTAATACAGTAAAGCAATCGCCTCTTTGATGCAATCTTCGCAGCTGCAAAGAGGCTTTTCTTTACCTATGCCTCTTAAGTCTTTGCAAATGCTGGCTCCGCATCGCTCAACAAAATCCTGAAAAAGATGGGCAGCCTCCACCTGAACCATTGGATTTCCCTTATTTTTCATAGCTAAAACCAAATTTGCTCCAATGAGTGCGCCGCAGGTTCCCTCTAAGGTTCCCAATCCTTCAATAAGCCCCGCAGAGAGGGGAAGCAGAAGCTCCTCGGGCAGATTTAATTCCTCTTGATAGGCAAGCAGCACCAGCTGACCGCAGTTCTTTCCTGCCGATAAGCCTTCCATGGCTAGTGACTGTTTTTCTTCTAAAGATTGTTTCATGATTTCTCCTATTTATTTAAAGGATGAACGATAGGAAATTTCTTGTTCCTTTAAAGCTAATTGATTTTTTATGCAAAGCAATACTCGACTACCTGATTCCCTCATAATGCGTCCACATCCGGGCAACCTGTATAATTCCCTCATAGGATACATTATTTTCCATGATTTGTTCCGCGTATACTGTATAGACTAATCTATGCTGAATATTAATTCTTCTGGAATAAAATCCGCTTAAATTCCCTACCAAACTCTCGTAAGGTGGGGGATTTTTAAATGGATCTTCTGCAATGATATCAAGTAAAAGCTTTGCCTTTTTCTCCAGACCTGCGCTCTTTAAGAGTTTTTTGTCCTTATCCGCATTTTTACTGAACTTTATCAAATACATTACCACTCCTCATTAGGATCGTAACTTGTACATTCCGACAAATCTTCTTCCTTTGACGCTAAAATACTTTGGCTCATACCCGGAATACTATTTAAATACAATGTTTCCTGAATGGCCTTCCAATCCTCTTCACCGACTAATACCGCATTTTTCCCTCTATTATTGGTAATCGTAATTGGCTGAGAAGATTCATTTACCTCTGAAACCGTCTGATACAGGTTTGCTCTTACCTTAGTAATACTGATTGAAGTCATTGCTTATCTCCTTGTATTCTTATCTTCTTTCTGTACTGCATTTTTCCTAAGCTTTTCTATGCCTCATTATACCGTACTTTATTACGTACGTCAAAAATATTTTATGCATCCGCTTGATTAATTAATCTTCGTCCTCCACCTCTATAAGCTCATGCGCTTGTCCTTTACCCTCACGCAATTCCTTTATAGATTTTTTCAGTGAACGCATATTGCTTTCTGAATAGAATGGTTCAACACTTTGTTGTCCTATCTCATAAATTTGCTCTAGAGTAATTCGCTCCAAGTTTTCTTCAGCGGAAAAGTCTTCAAATCCGGAAAGACTGACCAGCCAATAGTTTTTATTCTTCGCAGGAAATGGCTTTGCTTTTTCCAATAATTCTTCATAAATTGCCGCATCTATTTTTTGATTTCTCCACTTTACCTCGGCAAATAAATAGCGGTCCTTTCCATCAAAGGCAAGTAAATCAATTTCGGATTCCTTCTTTCTGATTTTGTCCGTTCCCCACCAGTTTCCATAATCTTCCGGTAGGAAGTCCAACTCTCCTTTTCGCAGTCTTTGTTCAAAATATTCTATGACAATCTGCTCAAATACAGTCCCCATATATTCATTCAGTTTTGGCTCAATCTGTTTTTCGTATACAAGCTCTCCCAAATCCATATTGAGCAAGTTCAAATTTTTCTGTACGAAACAATACCAAAAGCGAAACATCGTATCCTTGATCCGATAAATAGGGCGCTTACTTTTACGGTCTAAAACCGGTGTTTTCTTCTCAATGATTCCAAGCTCCAATAAGGAATTCAGATAATGACTGAGTCCCCCGCTTTGCATATTTAATTTTGTTGCAATTTCATTTAACTTGCTTGCCCCTGCCGAAATCACAAAAAGAATATCATTGTAAAGCTTGGGTTGTCTCAGCTCTTGCTTTAAGAGATTATCGGGCTCTTCGAATAACCTTCCGCTGGGTTTCAGGAAATTACGAATAATATTGTTTTTTAAATCTACATTCTCATCAAAGAAGCTTAGGTATTCCGCAATTCCCCCGGTAATGCCATAGACAATCGCCTTATCTCTATAACTATAAGAAGCGACAAATTCTGCCGCTTCCAAATAACCAAAGGGCTGAAGCTTTAACTGGCTTGTCCGTCGTCCATAAAGCGGACTTTTGTAGCCCAGTACCTGATTTTCCATGAAGCTCATGGAAGAGCCGCACAAAATCAAGAAGAGCTTGCTCCTCTCCCTATACTCATCGATCAACTTTTGCAACAGGGAGGAAATATGCTCTGCACTTTGGGCTAAATAGGGATACTCATCGATGACAAAAATGATTCTATGTTCTTCTGCGTAGGCAAATAAATAGCGAAGGGCTTTCTCAAAATCCTGAAAATCCGGAAGTCCCTTTAGATTCCCGCAAGCTTCATAGATCGCTTGTGACAAAAGGCTCAGGTTGATAAGTGCATTGGATTCCAATGCCACATAATAATAGCCTCTTTTTCTTTTTAAAAATTCTTTAATCAGGTAAGTTTTCCCTACTCGTCTTCTCCCATAAATAACCGATAAAGCGAAAATGTCTTTCTCGTATTCTTCTTCTAATTCCCTTAATTCAAATGCTCTTCCTATAAAGCGCATAAAATCACCTCCAGAACTCGGGATATCGCAGATAATCAAAACGAATCGGATAGCAAAGATTTACTACTCCATAGACCGCAAACCATATACTAGGGGCTTAAAATATACATCGCACGTAATCGATACTCTCCAGAAACATTATAAAATGCAATATCGTAATATGCAATAACATACTTTTGCATATTACGATATTGCATTTTTACTTAGCAGGTTGCCTTCGCCTTGTTTTTATTTTACAAGAAATACTCTACCTCACCGGCAATTATTTCTCCTCCAAAGGCTCTATCGGATTCCCCTCGTAAAGATAAATCATGCTGTCGTAGCGCTGAACGGGAGCCCCCTTCACCCGATAAGAATTCGGCAAAAATCGCAGAAGGAAAGAGTAGCCCTCTCCCAGTTGCAACATTTCCATCGGCGTATGAATCAGCTGATAGACTTTACTTTTCTCGTCTGTAATGCTTGAAAAATACAAGGCATATTGCTTTCCCTTCGCAAATCTTGCCTGTGCCGCCAAAGGGTCTACGGAAACAAAGCTCTGCACTGTTCTCTTCGCTTCTCCAAGCACCTTGATATTGTCTGTTACCTTCCAGACATCCGTTCCGATGGCATAGTAGGCTTCCCCGAAGTCCTTGGTCAAAAGCACACCCATGCTGTTATAAATTGGATTTTCCTTCTGAATGTGTCCGTCATGAGCAGAAACTACGAGCTTTCCGGAACCGATTTTTTGCTCTATTTCCAGGATTTTCTTTACATTTTCTTCCATATCCCGGTCCCGAAGGACAGAGGAATTCTCTTTGGAAAGCCAAGTTTCCGCGGCTTGTCGGACGGTATTTAACTCCATCAGAAAATCTTGCCGCTCCTGAAACTCCTTCTTTTCTGTACTATCCTGATTGTCATTGGAGGCCTGCTTTTCTGTAGCGTCCTGCTTGTCCGTTGCGTTTCCCTTCTCCGTCTGCGCCTCTTCCAAACTCTTCTCCGCCTTTTCCTTTAGGCTGTCCAAAAAGGCGATCACTTCTCCGGCATTCTTTTCGTTTAAGCTGAAATTCTCATCCTTAATGCAGTCCAGATTTTTTTCAAACTCCTCTTCGTTCGTCAGCTTGTGAGACAAGCTGTATTCCTTTAAAAAGGTATAGCTTCCCTCCGAATCCTGCATATCAAAGCCGTAGAAGCGCACCTTCTTCTCTTCCGGAGCACTTTCATTCCACTCCCGCATCCAGGAAATCAGCTCTGCCATTTCTTTAGTATGGTAAATGGGAAAGGCAAACTTCTGTACCATTTCCTCCGCGCTTCCTTCTCCTCCTTGAATAAAGCGGTTAATTTCCGCACACTCCCCATAGTCCGCTTCCAGGGCAAATGCCGTAAAGCCCCGTTTCTCCACCATTTCCTTGAAAACAGACAGCTTCAGCTCCTGCATTTCTTTACAGCCATGGGCAGCCTCTCCGATAGAAAGAATAGAAATATTCTCCGGTATATACTCTGCGGAGAGGGGCTTCATTTCCGCCTGAACCTCCTTGATTTCACGGTGAGCCTGCAATTCCTCGAACTTTAATTTCCCAAAATAAAACAAAACACAGACAATAAGAAAAGCTGTCAACGTAAGCACAATTTTTCCCAGAATTTTCAAAAGTTTCCCTATTACTTTCATCTCTTTCTTCCTCACATTCCCTGTTCCAAAACCAAACGCACTCTATAAAGAGGATTTTCTCATTTCACAATCCGAACTTTCTCTCCATAAAGAGTATGTTTTTTCCACAATTCACTCTATCCGTAAAGAATATTTCTTATTCCACAATCCGCGTGTAGGCTTTCTTGGTCAGCCGAAAGATTACAAGATAAACCAGCGCGAAGACAAGAAGTACCGCGGACAAACAGCCGGCATAAAGGGTCAGGCTTCCCACGCCGAAAAGTCCCAGCAGTCTGAAAACAATCTTGGACGCTACGAGGCAGTGCAGGGTTGCCACCGCTAAGGGACCGAAGAACAACCATAGAATCTGAGAGGACCCGGTCTTCTGAATCAAACGGTCGGAAAGCCCCAGCTTCTTCATGATTTGCATTTTTTCTCTGTCTTCATAGCCTTCACTGATTTGCTTGTAGTAGCTGATTAATACCGTGCCTGTCAGGAAAATGATGCCGATCAGCACCCCTAAGAATAAAAATCCGCCGTTTACTTCATATTGCGATTGCAGGTATTCGCCCTTATTTTCTACAGAATATCTGGCGTTTCCCTTGAAATTTTTTTCTGTAAACGCCTTCAGCTGTTTCTTTAAAGCATTGTAGTTTGGCTGATATGCCTCCCCGGAAATCCCTTTCAGATTCCAATGGGTGCTAAATTCGATGGCAGTGGATTCACTGTGATGCTCCTCCGGCTGTAAATATTTTTCTATATACTCCATAGTGGAAAGATCCCGCACCACAATGCCGTAGCTTCCTAAAGCCACCATGTCCACCGGCAAAATATTCTCAATGGTGCTCACCTGAAACACCCGATCTCCGATTTTCAAACTGCCCGGCCCCTTCGGCGTATTTCTATTGTTGCAAAGCAGGATTTCATTTTCTCCTAAAGAAAAATGCTTCTGAAAACGGGCATTGTAGCCGGCTAAATCATAAAGGATAATCAAATTGGGATCTTTGGCATTCACCATGTTCTCTTGCCCTTGCACAGGGAGGATTTGACCTTCCTCTACATAGCCCGCGGTAGCAAGCGTTGCCATGGTATATAAACCCTCTACCTCGGAAGGCTCGTTCACGCTTTCCAGCACCATTTGATTTAAAGACCGCTTCAAGTCTTCCCCTTCCTTTTTCGGATAGGAAAATGGGGAAAGTTCCATACTGTACTCTCTGGAAAATAAGCTGTTTCCCTTATTCTGAATATTTGCATACATACAAATGGTGGTGGCAAGACTCAAGATCACCCCTGTACTCAAGATGGAAATACTCGCAAGAGACACCGCATTTCCCTTGATACGATAGAGAAGGCCGCTGATGCTTAAGAACTTCTCCGGCTTGTAGTAAGAAGGGCGCCTTTTCTCCATTTTCAAAAGCAGTACGGAAAAGGAGCTATACAAAAGATAAGTCGCAAGAATCACCGCCAGTACTGCAAGGAAAAAGTAAGTAAAGGAAGACAGTAAGCCTTGGATCAAAAGCGCGATACCGTAGCCGATGCCGAGGAACAGGAAGCCTATAAAAGACAGAAGCACTCTGGACTTCGGTTCACCCTCTCCCTCATGTCCTTTTTGTAAAAGCGCCATCGGTGTGGAAAAGGAAATCCGAAAACTGCTGCGAAGCAAGGTGAAAAGATAGAGGACAAAGAGCAAAACCATAGTATAGAACAGGGCAGTAAAGCTGAAGGGAAAGTCCATCAGCCTCCCCGACACGTCTTTCATGATGAAGTTCAGCATGAGCAAGACCATTTGTCCAAAGAGATATCCTCCCACAATGCTCAGTACCAGAATAAAAGCAAAAAGGCAGAAAAATTCAATGGCAATAATCTTTCGGATATGCTTCTTCTCCAAGCCCAAAATGCCATAAAGAGCAAACTCCTTATTTCGTTTCTTCAGCATGAAATTGACTGCATATTGGATAAAAATAAAGGTAAAAATGCAAAGAAGAATCGTACCGACTTGGATAAAAAGAGGCAAGTCCCTATGACGGGTTTCTACGTAATGATTTTCCAGTAAAGAAGCCATGATAAAGAAAAGCATTCCCATAATCCCGGAAGAAAGTACAAAGGGTATTTCTAAAAGCCGATTCGCCCGGAGATTTTTCAGAGCGAAGCGTCTTGCCATAAAAAAGCGCATGTCTAAACCTCCTTTCGTCTTCCCAGCACAAGCTGTGCCTCGGAGATACGCTCCATAAAATCACGCTGTCCCTCCTCATTTCCCCGATAAATCTCATTGAAAACCACGCCGTCTTTGATAAATAAGACTCTATCGGCGTAGGAGGCGGCTCGAAGAGAATGGGTTACCATCAAAATAGTCTGTCCCTCTGCATGAATCTTATGAAAGAGCTGTAAAATCATCTCTGAAGACGCGGAATCCAACGCACCTGTAGGCTCATCCGCAAGCAGGAGAGAGGGGTTCGTTATCATGGCTCTGGCAATGGCGATACGCTGTTTTTGTCCGCCGGATACCTCATAGGGATACTTCTCTAGGAGCTCTTCTATTCCCAGAATCCCCTGCAATTTTGCTAAACGCTTCTGCATCAGGCTTTCTTTCTCTTCCGATAAAACAAGGGGAAGGAAAATGTTATCCCGGTTATTAAACTGATCCAAAAGATTAAAGTCCTGAAAGACAAATCCGAGCTCCTTTCTTCGAAAGGCGGAAACTTCTTCTTTCTTGAGACTCCCCATGTCCCTTCCGTTTAATAAAAGAACACCGGAGCTGGGACTGTCCAGGGTGGCAAGGATATTTAAGAGGGTGGTCTTTCCTGCGCCGGACTCCCCCATAATCGAGATAAATTCCCCCTTTTCCACGGAGAAATTCACGTCCCGAAGGGCTTCCGTTGTCAGATTCTTGGTCTGATAAACTTTCTTGATATTTTTACATTCTAAAATGGACATTCGTTTTAAACTCCCTTCTACACAATGCCTTGCTTCCTTTTTAGGAAGGCTTGGAACAAGAAGAAGTATAAAACGAATATCCGATTTTTGCCTTTATTTAAGATGACAAAATAAGGGATAAAGCTTACAGAATTGTAAGATTGGAGGAGTTTGGAAAACGCAAAGTAAAGCAGCTTCCCACCGCCACGGTAGATTCTACCGATACGGAAATCTGCAAAAATCCGGCAATCTTTTGCACCATATAGAGTCCCAGTCCGCTGGACTTCTCCGTAGCCCTGCCATTAAAGCCGGAATAGCCCAGGTCAAAGATTTTCTTTAAGTCGGAAGAGGGAATTCCGATGCCCGTATCCTGTATCCGAAGGGAGGAGTTTTCCCTGTCAAAAGAAAAGGTAATACTGCCTTCTTTCGTATACTTCAAAGCATTGGAAAGAAGCTGCTCTAAGAGAATCGAAAGCCATTTTTCATCGCTGATCACTTCCACCTTTTCTCCGCTACCTTCCGCATTTAGTCCCTCATAATGGAGAGACAGTTGTTTTTCAATAAAAAGGGGAGCGTACTTCTTAAATAAACGTTTTAAACAGGCTTCCAAATCCACCGGATGAATATCCATATCGGCGGAACGGTTCTGCATTTTCAAATAGTTCATCGCCATGTTGCTGTACTCTTCGATATAGAACATTTGCTCTTCGAGCTTCTTTTTATACTCACTTTCCGTTTTTCGAAGAAGAAGCTTTGACACGGTAATCGGCGTTTTAATCTGATGTACCCAGAGAAGAAAATACTCGGAAAGCTCCCTTTTTTCCTCTATCCGCCTGCGTTCTTCTTCCTTTTTCTCCATTTCCATCCGCTCCAAGGCTTTTTCCAGACTTTCTTTCCGGACAAAGGAAAAGTAGCTAAGGATAAGATAGACAAAGAGCAAAAAGCCGCTCAGCTCCGCCCCTAAAACAAAATAATTCCAAGGTAAATGCCCAAAGAAAAAAATCCCTCCGAAAAGAGACAGCAAAAGCAGGAAAAACCCTAATAAATCCGTTTTTGTTTGAAGATACGCCGGTATCCGGTTTTTTATCTGCATCGTAGTTTTTCCGCCTCCTTTTAATCACTACTTTTCTAACGCTAAAAAATACCCAATTCCTTTTTTCGTTTGAATTAAATCTTCTAAGCCCTCGGCAGAAAGCTTTTTTCGGAGCCTCGTGATATTGACGGAAAGGGTGTTGTCATCCAGAAAATCCTCTCCCTGCCAGCAATGGTTCATGATTTCCTCTCTTTTTGAAATTCCGCCCTTTGCTAAGAATAAGCACTCCAAGATGAGCAGTTCTGTCTTTGTTAAGTCAATACGAAAACCTTCTCCCTGGAGAGCCGCCTTTGCTAAATCCAACTGTAAGCCTTGAAAGGAAAGATTGTCCTGCACCGCGGTGTATTCGTAGGTTCTCCGAAGTAATGCCTGAATCTTCGCCCTTGTCACATATAAATCAATGGGCTTTACGATATAGTCATCCGCCCCGAATTGCATGGCCTGCACCATGTCCATGGACTCGCTGTGGGATGAAAGAAAGAGGATGGGGACATGGGAAAATTTACGAATCCTCTCCGTCCAATAAAATCCGTTATAGCAGGGTAAGCTGATGTCCATAAGAATCAGCTCCGGATTTCCTTCTTCCACTTCATCGCTCACTCTTTGAAAATCCTTTACGGACTCCACCGTATAGCCCCACTGCATAAGCTCATCCTTTAAAAGCCTTACGATATTTTCTTCATCTTCTACAATAAAAATTTTCATATTTCCTGCCTCACCTAATCTATCCTTTTTGCTCCCTTACAGCGCTCCCTTCGGGCAGACCTTTACGCATTCCATACACAGGATACAGTCCGTCCCGTTTTTTCTCTTCCTGGAATTATCCGTCATCTCCACATCCATGGGACAAACTCTCTTACATTTTCCACAGGAAATGCACTTCTCTTCATCACAACGAATCCGCACCAAAGAAAAGTAACTTGCAGGCTTTAGGAATACGGTAACCGGGCAAATGTATTTGCAAAATGCTCGGTTATCCTTGCAAAGAAAAGCCAGAGCAATCCCCACAAGATAATAGGCGAGATTTCCGATAAGGAAAGCCCAAAACATAATCCTTTCCAAGTTTCCCACCTTCAAAAGAAACAAGGCGGAAACTAAGAGGAAAGACAAAGCAAAAGTCAGATAGCGAATCCATCCAAAGTTTTTTCTTGGAAGTTTTCTTGTCTTATAGGGCAGAAAATCCAACACCATGGCAGTCCAGCAGGCATAACCGCAGAAGCCTCTTCCAAAAATCAGCGGCCCGAAGATTTTCGCCACGGCATAATGAATGGTAGCGGCCTCGAAGACACCGGTAAACAAGTAGTACCAGAAGCCCTCGATTTGCATATTTTCCCGGTTGATAAGCCCTAAATAAACAAGCATATACAGCCCGACCAGAAGCTGTACCACACGGCGGGCATAGGGATATTTTCTTCCAAGCAGAAAAATTCCGAAAGATAGTGAGATTCCGATATAGCTAAAGTTGAAAAGATAAAAAAGATTCTGCTTCGTAAGCCAAAGACTCACCGCCACCGCTTCAAAAATGCCGCCGATCAGAATCGCCAAAGCATATTTTTTCAAGAAATCGCGCAAATAAAAACTCCTCTCCCGTGTAAATCCATTCTTTTTAGTCCTAGAGGGTAAAACCGGGCTATAGGACTACTCTGAGTTATAGGACAAAATATATTGCCAAAAGTTTGTCTCAGTAAATTGTATGCTTATCGTTTCTTATTTTCAAGTTCTGCTGCGCAATTGTCTTTTAATGAAAGGCAACTTATAATAGTTCCGCTATAGAATGACATTTTGTAGAAGAAACCGATCCCCGCTATGTAAACTTTGAATTAGATAGTTACTGGATGGGCGATGCCGGAGTGGATGTTCCCGCCCTAAAGGAGAAACTGGGTGGACAAAGATTCTATAAAGAGTCTGCAAAAAAGTGCAGATTTCATGAAGACGGAATTAACACAATCCGGAAAGTAAGAAAGAAATAGGGGCGAATTGCAAAACATTTACGGGGGCTTGTGCTTATGAATATTGAATATTATGAGAAAACCATACAAAAGATGTATGAAGCAATAGCGGTTATAGAGGGGCTAAAGGATCTAAAAGAGGGAAATACCGAAGAGGGAGCCAAGACCATGTGCAAATTAAAGGAGAAATTCTTACTGAAGTAAACGAAAAATAATCTATATATTTCCTATTCTTTATGGTTGAAGAAACTTAGATGAACTGATTATTTTGTTTTATAATGACAATGTATTGATAACAAACGAATTTTGATGTATCCTATCATAAAGTCAATAAGCGAAAAAGCAATTTAGAAATATCTGATTGGAGGTACTTTGCATGGCAACAACAAATTTAAACATTAGAACCGATAAGGATATTAAAGA
>CAUSUG010000033.1:0-12727 GCA_963534765.1 uncultured Oribacterium sp. | reverse complement strand
AACTTTGTTAAACAAGTTAATTATTTAATACTTTTGGTAAAAAACTATTTTTTAAGTTTTTATAGAATGTTTCTAATATTTCCAGGCCTGCCTCGCGAAAGATTTTCTTACAATGCGTTCTCCGCACTGGTGAAAAACAGGAGGATAGGCTATATTGGGGATAAGAGAAGAAGATATAGTGCCCAATTCTACGCTTTTTTTCTGCCGGAGTTGGAAAAGAAATAGTAATTAAAGGAGAAGAAAAGCGGGAATGTTGGAAAGAATAGGACAGGAAATGGGCTTGCCCCTTTTATTTACTGCGATTTTATTGTATTACGCCGTTAAGCTGTTGGTTTTTAAAGATGTGGAGAGCATTCGTCCCAAGGGACGTCCTCCCGTGCGGGATCGGGAAGCTTATAGTAAAGAGGCGGGAATTTTGATTCTGATTTTTGCAGGTATTTCTCTGTTGTCTTCCATATTAATGATTGTTCATCCTCTTTTAGGCATCGGACTGATTATTTTGGGCACCCTGGTGATGGCTGTGCGATTTAGAACCTTAGAAGAGAAATATGTTGGAGACAAACACTAATGAAAAAATATTCCGTGTTATTAGTAGATGATGAAGAGGATGTAGTGGAGGCCATAGTCCAAAAGATTGATTGGGATCGCCTTGGCTATTCTCTGGCCGGTTATGCCAAGAACGGTTTGGAAGCTTTGGAAATAGCGGAAGAAAAGCCAATCGATGTGGTACTTACCGATATTAAGATGCCCTATATGGACGGATTAACTCTTTCCCATCGTCTGAAGGAGTTATATCCCTCTATTAAGATTATCATTTTTTCCGGCTTTGACGAGTTCGAGTATGCCAAGGAAGCCATCCGTTTGGAGGCTGAGGAATACATGCTGAAGCCTGTAGACGCGGGAGAACTGTCCAGGGTATTCCAGAAGGTGCATGAGGCCTTGGATCAGGAATTTGATGAAAAGCAAAGTATTCATCGTCTGAAAAATTACTATTTGGAAAGTCTTCCGATTTTGCAGGAAAGCTTATATACCTCTTTAATCGAAGGAACTTTGCCCCAACAGGATTTGGAAAGCACACTGTTAGATTATCAGATTTCTCTTCCCGGAAAGTATTATGCGGTGGTGATTCTGCACAATAGCTTGAGCCTGTCTCCGGAGGGCATTAATCCTCTTTTGATTACCATGTCCATTCGGAAGCTGGCGGAAGAGCGGCTGCAAAAGAACTGGCGTCCCTGCTTCTTAACCTATTTGGGACATACACTATTCATTGCCCAGATGGATAAGGAATCGGACAGCCTAAAGCTTACGGATGATTGTGAAATCCTCTGTCGAATGGCCAGACATATTTGTAAGGCG
Source organism: uncultured Oribacterium sp. (assembly GCA_963534765.1). Classification (GTDB taxonomy): domain Bacteria; phylum Bacillota; class Clostridia; order Lachnospirales; family Lachnospiraceae; genus Oribacterium. Next base: position 11,371 of record CAUSUG010000033.1, on the reverse strand, counting down.
ACGGTGACAGCCGGAATTGGAAAAACCGTATCCAACTTAATGGATCTGCCTCTTTCCTACCTTGGCGCCAGAGACGCGGTGGCTTATCGAGTGCTTTACGGTAGAGGAAAGGCCATTGCCATCAGCGAAATCGGCTTGGAAGGAAAAGAAGAACATAAGGTCAATAAAGAAATTATCGATGAGGAACGGCTTTTGGATATTTATCGAAGCATCCGTATGTCCTCCGAAGAGGAGCTGGATAAATGCATTGATCTCTATATTGAGAACAGCCGCCTGGACTCTCCTTCTTTGCAGGAATACCATTTCTTCTTAATGGATCTGGTGACCAATATGCATAAGTTCCTCTTGGCCAATCAGGTGGATACCGGTCTGATTTTCCCAAAGGAAGAAGATGTGTACCAGAAGGTGCAACAGTTCAGTCTGGCAGAGCTTTCTCAGTGGATGAAGGAGATTTGCAAGAAAATGCAGATCATCATTCAGGAGATGCGAAGTGATAAAACCAAGTCCTTTGTCAAGAAGGCGGTGGAGCATGTGCACAGTCATTACATGGATAAGGATTTGACAGTGGAGGCCCTTTCTCAAGAGCTCCATGTATCGGCAGCTTATTTTTCCACTGTCTTTAAACGGGAAACCGGAAAAAGTTTTATTAACTACCTTACGGATTATCGTATGGAAAAGGCTCTCCGTCTTTTGATGGAAGAGGAGGAGAAGACCTATATTATTGCCGAGGCGGTAGGATACTCGGATCCGAATTACTTCAGCTATGCCTTTAAGAAGAAATTCGGGATGTCTCCATCAAAATATAAATCCAATAGTAAGGGAAAAGAAGGACTGTAGAATCCTTCTAAGTATAGGGGAGGTGGATTTCCTTGGAGAAAAAACGTCTCAAAAAAAATCTATTGTCTGATGTTTTTTTGCAAAAGGGAGTCTCCGTCCCCTTTTCTATTACCTCACCCCTTCGTTCCTTTCATAATATGCTCTTAATGAGCTTTATGATTTTCTCCGTTTTTCTGATTCTGTTTCTGTCCGGCGTGCTTTATGCGCAGTTTTCTATACGTCTTCGCATGAATCAAGAGAACCAATCCGAGCAGCTTTTAAAGCAGGGAGGTATTCAACTGGAGGAATACCTTCTTAGCATGCGCAGAATTTCCGATGCCCTTTATTACAATGTTGTTAAGGGTACGGATGTGGATTATAGCAAGCTGAATCAGGAGATGAATCTGCTGTATGAAGCCCACAAGGACAGCCTGGTTTCCGTTGCCCTTTTTTCCGCCCAGGGAAAATACATTGCAGCGGTGCCCATTTCCGCAGAGAAGAAAAATCGAAAGGTAACGGAGCAGGATTGGTATCGGGAAGCGGTGCAGCAGGTGGAAAACCTGCATTTTTCTCTACCTCATGTGCAGAATCTTTTTGATGATCCTTCCTACCGCACCCGTTGGGTCATTTCTTTAAGCCGAGTGGTGGAACTAAGCTTTGAAGGCAGAAGCGACAGCGGTGTGCTTTTGGTAGACATGGATTACAACATGATTGAGCGAATGATGGAAAAGCTGAATCAGGTTAACGGAAAACGGTATTTTTATCTTTGCGATAAGAGGGGAAAACTGATTTATCATCCCAAGATTCGAGAAATCTACCGAGGCCACGCCAAGGAGGATACGGAGCTGGCCGTTGCTCAGGAGGACGGTATCCATCGTCTGAAAAGTGACGGGAAGGAAAAAACCATTGTGGTGGACACCATCGGTTATACCGGTTGGAAGCTGGTGTCCGTTTTGGAAGAAGGAAGCAATGTTTTTGCTACCGGAGGAATGCTGTATTACGTTTTCATTGTCATTTCCGTAACCCTTCTGATTGCCCTTGTCATGAATCAGGTAATTTCCCTGAGGCTTTCCTACCCCATCCGTAAGTTAAATGAAGATTTAGGCAATATGGGAGTGAAGCGCCCCACCATGGAGGAAATTTCCTCCTATGGAAGCACGGAGATTGTCCATCTGGGAGAAAGCCTTTTGCAATCCCTGCAAAGAATCGATGAACTGACGGAAGAGAGAATCCGGCAGCAGGAGGAAAAAAGACAGAGCGAGATGGATGCTTTGCAATCCCAGATTAACCCCCATTTCCTCTACAATACCTTGGAATCCGTGGTGTGGATGATTGAAAGCGGAAAACGGGAAGATGCGGTGTTTATGGTGACTCAGCTGGCCAGCTTTTTCCGAATTTCCCTCTCCGCCGGAAAGAACATTATCCCGCTCTCCCAGGAGATTCAGCACGCGAAAAACTATATGAATATTCAAAAAATCCGTTTTAAGAATAAGTTTACGGTGGATTTTGATGTGGAGGAAGAGGTGCTGTCCTGTCTTACCGTAAAATTGATTTTACAGCCCATTCTGGAAAATGCCATCTACCACGGCATGGAGGGAATGGATGAGGACGGAGAAATCCTGGTCAGCGGAAGGATTCTGGAAGAAGAGGACGGCAGACGTACCGTACTGCTTTCCGTGAAGGACAACGGCTTCGGGATGACCGAGGATAAGGCCAGAGCCCTGCTGGAAAAGACGGAAAGTGATTATTCCAGCTTCTCCAGTCAGAAAAAACGAGGCTCCGGTGTAGGAGTGATTAATGTACATCGCCGCATCCAGCTTCGTTTCGGATCTGTTTACGGTCTGAGAGTGATTAGTGCCCCGGATGAGGGAACGGATGTGCAGGTGCTTTTACCGGCTATTCCCTTCACGGAAGAAAACCAAAAGAGTCTGGAGCACGGAAACATGCATCACAGCACAGCGCATTTTCACAGCGGCTCACAGGAGGGGGAGAAGGCATGAAAGAAAACAGCATATTTACCACCGGCCTTTTTGTGGTAGCCCTGCTTCTCCTGTTTTTGTCCGTGGGAAGGCTCTTAGGAGATAATGATCCGGAGCGTTTTAAGATTTCCGTGGTGGTGGATCATAGCAATTCCGATGTATGGTCCGGCTTTAAGATGGGGCTCACCGCCGCAGGAAGAGCCTACAACATGGAATACAACTTTGTTTCCACCGATCGACTGGTTTCCATTCAGCAGGAAAATATCAGTATGCAAAGGGAGATTCAAAGCGGAGCGGACGGCATCATTGCGGAGCTTAGAGCTACGGAGGGAACCGGAAGCCTTTTAAATGCTTTGGGAAAAAATGCGGAGATTATGCTGGTGGATTCCCAGAAGGAAACGACGGAACCGGGCTTAAATATTTCTTCTGTCAATGTGGAGGAGGAAGCACTGGGGAAGGCTTTGGCGGAACAGGTTTTACACTCCACCCTGCACAAGGAGAAAAAACGCATCGGTATTCTGGCGGGAAACCAGAATAAAGGCAATATGCAAAGAAGACTACATAGTCTCCTCTCGGTTTTGGAGGCAGGGGGACAGGAAATTGCCTGGGTGCTTCCGGATAGGGGAAAAATTCAGGAGGATATGGTAAAGGCCAATCACAAGAGAAGTGTGGATTTGATTGTGGCTTTGGAAAATGACAGTCTGGAGATGGCGTCCCGCTATTTGAAGGAAACCGGTAGACGTTACGTGGAGCTTTACGGCGTAGGAAATTCCCGAGAGGTGGTTTATGCCTTGGATACGGGAGTTATCCGTTGTCTGGCCGTGATTGATCAATACACCATGGCCTATTATGCCATGGAGGATCTGTGGTATAAGCTTTCTAAAAAGCGAAAAACAATAGAGGATAGAGTGGTGAATTTTTATATGGTTACCGGGGAAAATATGTATAGTGAGGAAATAGAACGAATTCTCTTCCCCACCGGGGACTAAAAGAAATAGCTAAAGCAGTAACGCATAAAATTGGAGAAGGAGTGCCCCTGAAGGAAAAATCTCTGTCAGGGGGAGAAGAAAAGCATGAAATCAAAAGATCAGTATAGTCAGAGGGCAAGCAGGAGGCAAAGTAAGAGACAGGGAACCGGGCTAAGGAAAGGTATGGCCGTCTGCCTTTCCCTGTCCATTTGTTTGTTGCCCCTTCTTTCCGCCTGTCAAAGGAAGGAAGAAAGCAAGGAAAAGAAAAAGCTTCAAATCGGAGTTACGATTTACGACAGCTACGATACCTTTCTGTCCGGGTATATGACGGCCTTTGAGAAGGAAATCAGTAAAAAAAGAGCGGAGGGGGTAGAAATAGGCCTGTTTCGCTACAATGCAGCGGGGAGCCAGCCTCTGCAAAACGAACAGGTGGAGGAAATGCTGGAGAAGGACTGTGACGTTCTCTGTGTGAATCTGGTGGACAGAACCGCTCCTTCGGAAATTATCGATATGGCGAAAAAGAAGAATGTTCCTATCATTTTCTTCAATAGAGAATTGGTGGATGAAGATTTGACCCAATGGAATCAGTTGTATTACATCGGGGCGGATGCCAAGCAATCCGGCATTTTGCAGGGGGAGATGGCGGCGGAGGATATTCTTTCCGAGGAACCGGAAAAACCCACTCCGGAGGTGCCTCTTGCTTCACCGGAAGATGAGGAGGAAGCTTCCGAAAAGAGTCAAGATAAGGCCGGAAATGCCGAGGAAATTCAAGACTTTGTTCTGCAAAAAAGTCGGGAGGATTTAGAAATCCTGGAACGAGAGGCTTCTGCGGAAGACACGCAGGCAAGCACAGAGGAAGGCACGGAGAAGAAAGCGCTGATTTTGTCCCCCCGAGTGGATAAAAACGGTGACGGAGTGATTCAATATTTGATGTTTGAGGGAGAAGCCGGCCATCAGGATGCCATTGTCCGGACAGAGTATTCTGTAAACACCTTGATGCAGCAGGGCATTCCCATGGAAAAGCTGTCCTATGCCATTGCCAACTGGAGCAGGGCAGAGGCCCAGAGTAAGATGATGCAATTCTATCCGGAGTTTCAGGATCGGATTGAATTGATTCTTTCCAACAATGACGATATGGCCTTGGGAGTTTTGGATGCCTATGACAAAATCGGCTTGCCTAAGGATAAAAGACCCTTTATTTACGGAATAGACGGCACTGTCGTGGGATTAGAGGCGGTAAAAAAGGGAAATTTGATGGGAACGGTGTATAATGATGAACAAGGTCAGGCCAAGGCCTTGTTTCAGCTGGCCTATCGCCTCGGTACCGGAAAAAAAGGTCCGGAAGACGAAGGAGAAAATAAAAAGATTATTCGTTTGCCCTATCAAAAAGTACGAAGAGAAGACAGCCAGCGCTTGTTAGAGGAGAAGGAGAAGAAGTAAATGGAAGAAGCAATCAAGGAGGAAGCAATCATGGAAGAAGTCTACAAAGGTACAAAGGAAGAATTTATAGAGGAAGCTGATAAAGAAACCGGTGAAGAAAGCAAAAATAAAAACAGTAAAGTGGCTTCGGGAAAGCAGTCCGAAAGAGAAAATGCGAAGAATTCCTTAGACTATGGGATTAGCGGAATTCCCCTATGTATTCTAGTTCTTTTGTGTTTTGCCTTTTTTCTGTTTCCGGAACATTCCAATCAGATTTTATCTTCTGTTCGGGGATTTTTGGGACGGGAGTTTTCCGTTTACTATTTGGGAATCGGCCTCTTTATTTTCTTACTCTCCTTTTATATCGCCTTTTCACCCTTAGGAAATATTGTTTTGGGGGAGCCTGACGAAAAGCCGAAATACTCCTTTTTTACCTGGGGAAGTATGATGTTTACTGCAGGACTTGCAGCGGATATTCTCTTTTATTCCTTCGGAGAATGGATTCTTTATGCCAATGATCCCTATGTCCAATCCTTGGGAAAGTTGTCGGACTGGAGCAGTATTTACACCCTTTTCCACTGGGGCCCCATTCCCTGGGGATTTTATCTGGTGCTGGCAGCAGCCTTCGGCTTTATGCTGCATGTACGGAAAAGAAGCCGACAAAAATATTCGGAAGCCTGCAGAGCTATTTTAGGAAAGCACACCGATGGTTTGGCGGGAAGAGGAATTGATTTACTGGCGGTTTTTGCCCTCCTTGCAGGAACTGCCACCACCTTTTCAGTAGCCACGCCCCTGATGTCGGAAATCATTAAAAAGCTCCTCCCCAACGGGCTGTCCACCAGAGAGCTTACCTTAATCATATTGATTGCCACCTGTGTGGTTTATACCTTTGCGGTATTGAAGGGGATGGACGGGGTTTCCTTTTTGGCAAAACTCTGCACCTGGCTGTTTTATGCCCTGCTTTTATACATTTTCTTCGGAAGCGGTGTAGGCTCCTTTATCGTAAAAAATGGAATGAATGCTCTGGGCAAGATGATAGAGCACTTTTTCTCCATGGCAACTTATACGGATCCTTTAGGGGAAAATCATTTTCCGGAAAACTGGACGATTTTCTACTGGGCCTATTGGATGGTGTGGTGCGTGGCTTCCCCCTTCTTTATTGGAAGCATCAGCAGGGGAAGAACCATACGACAAACCATTATGGGAGGATACATTTTCGGAATCGGCAGTACCTATGTAAGCTTCATTGTTTTAGGGAATTTTACCTTGTCCCTGGAGGTTTTCCATAAATTGCCGGTGTTACAGCTCTATCAGGAGAATGGTTCCCTCTATCTTACGGTGGTAAAAATGTTGGAAACCCTGCCGCTACCCGGACTGGTATTTATCCTGCTTCTTTTGACCATGATTGCCTTTTATGCAACATCCTTTGATTCTATCGCATTGGTGGCGGCACAGTATAGCTATAAAAGCCTTCCGGAGGGGCAGGAGCCATCCAGAAAGGTACAGGGCTTTTGGGCGATTTTATTGATTTTACTGCCTTTGGCACTAGTCTTTTCCGAAAGTTCTATGGTAAACTTGCAGTCTGTCTCCATTATTGCGGCTTTTCCCATAGGATTGGTGATTTTACTGATTAGTCTCAGCTTTTTAAAGGATGCAAAGGCTTACCTTTTGGAAGTGGAAGAGCAAGGCAAGAGGGAGAAGAGGGAAATATTTAAAGGAGTTAGGAAGGAATAGCATTAGATGTTTCAAGGCTTTTTTAATTATGATAATGATGTGTGGCGATTTGTAGGTCGATTGGCGGACATGATGGTTTTGAATCTTTTATGGATTCTGTTTTCTTTGCCCATTGTAACTCTGGGGGCGTCTACAACGGCTTTATATTACTGCACCATTAAGATTGTGCATGAGGAGGATCGGGGTAATTTCAGGATGTTTATGCATTCCTTTAAACAGAATTTAAAGGAGGGCATCATTCTCTGGATGATTTTACTGCCGATTTTGGTGATTCTTCTCTTGGATCATCGCTTCTTCTCCATGATTTTTGCTGATAATACGGCATTACGCTTCCTTTTTCGGGGGATTACGGACGCACTGCTTTTGCTGTGGATTTTTGTTTTTCTCTATGTCTGGCCCCTGCTTTCCCGCTTTGATAATACCTGGCAAAGGACCTTGATTCATGCCTTACTCATGTCCATTCGCCACCTTCCCTATACCCTTGGCATGATTGCTGCGGATGTCTTGCTGGTTGTGGGAAGCTATTTTTTGATTTTAGTTATGCCTATGTTTACGCCGGTATTTTTTGTTTTAGGCTACCCTTTGATTGCCTGGATGAATTCCGCCTTTTTCAAACGGATTTTCCGACTTTATGAAAAGAAGGTGGAAGTGAGAGATCCCTTTGAAGAGAAAGTTTACGGAAAGAGGGAAAAAGAAACAGAATCTGCTACAGAAGAGGAAAAATAAAAAAGGATTCTCTTATTTCTCCTATAAAAGGGAGGAGGCCGGAGCGTCCTTACGGAAGCTCCGGCCGAGTATTATGAAAAAAATCTTATTTAGTGGATAACGAGTACTTCGTTATCTGTAATGCAGTATAAAAGTCAAGAGTGAATAAACTATGTTTATGCTGTAAACATTGTGCTAACAAAATATGAACGAAGCATGAATGAGGAGAAGAAATGTTATTGCAAAGTGAAGTGAAGGAAGAAAGGAACCCTTTTTCAGACTGGCCCAAAAGCTTTTATGAGGAAAGGGATGTGGTCAAGCGCTTTGCCCTGGTGATTGAAAAAATCAAAAGGACAGAGGATATGGAGGAAAAGCTGGTAGAAGGAAAACGCCTGGAAACCCTTCGCTTTCGTTATCCTATTTTACAAAAGGAAAATTTGGATAAGTTTGTAGAAACGCAAAGAGGAAAGCCCTTACAGATTAAAGACAATTTTATGGCTGCCTGGATGGAAATTTTAATTTCCGGACGTACCGGCATTTCCTTTTGGAATAAAAAGAAAATGCAGAAATGGGTGTCTCAGCAGTTGGACAACTTTCATTTGCCGGAAAAGAAGACCGGAGAAGAACGGAAGAGAGAGGACATTCCTTTAAGTGATGCAGCTATTGTAAACCTTACCCTGCAGAATCTGGATATTCCGGAAATACCGGAGGGACAAAGCCTGGAAAGCACCATGCTGGCCTTTGCCAAAAGTCCGGAAACCTTAGCTCTGGAACAAATGCTGCTTCGGCTGGAATGGAAGACCTTTGCCAAGTTTTGGATGGAAACCTGTATCAAAGACAAGAGTTATTCTTCCACGGTTTTCGGCCTCGTACGAATGAAGGATGAGACCCTGGCTAAGAAGCTGGCTCAGGAAATCGCTGATGTATGCGTCTTTATTCCAAGAGCCCTGGGGCTTGAGGAACGGGCGGTACCCCTTAGAAATGCGGTGGTGAAGGCCTATGAGGAAATGATTTATCAGGGAAGAAGCTACTGGGATGCATTGACGGCGGAGAATAAAGCCTAGCAAAAGTAGGAACAGAAGATGGCGGAGAATAATGCTTAGCAAAACTGGGAACAGAAGATGCCGGGGAATTAAAGGAGAAAAAGCAATGATCAAGAAGGCTGTAATATTTGATGCGGATGGGACCCTATGGGACAGTGTGGATTTGGTGGCAAAGGCTTTTAGCATCAAATTGCAGGATTTTCCGGAGACGAAGGGAATCAGGATTTCTCGAGAGGATCTTCTGCCTTTAATGGGAAAAACCATGGATCAGTTTGCAAAAAGTCTGATTCCCCAAGTAGAAGGGAAGAGGGGAGAAGAGATTCTCGGATACTGTATGCAATTTGAAAATTATTATTTGAGTGAGCATAAGGTACAATTCTATCCTCACCTTGAAGAGTGTCTTGCGGCATTGAAAACGGCTGAGATTGGCCGCTATATCGTCTCCAACTGCCAGACGGGCTATATTGATGCGGTACTGTATGGAGAGAAGTTCAGCCTGGGAAAGACCGGGGACTTTTTGGATATGGAATGTTACGGAAACAACGGGAAAAAGAAGGCGGAGAATATCCGGATTTTGATGGAGAGAAACCATTTAAATCCGGAGGATTGCGTGTATCTTGGGGACACCGCCTTAGACTTTAGCTCCGCTACAGAGGCAGGCATTTCCTTCATCCATGCCGCTTATGGCTTTGGAAAGGTGGAGGGAGCGGAGAGAAGCATTTCCGATTTATCGGAGCTGATTCATGTCTTACCATTTTCCCTCTAAATTACGTACTATCACTTTCCCTCTAAACCACGTTTTATCATGCTCCCTTTGAAGCACGCCCTACCATTCTCCCTCTAAAAATTCTTTGGTTTCAGGCCTCTTTGGATGAGTGAAAAACTCCTCTTTTGTGCCCCTTTCCCAAAGCTCTCCTTCGTGGAAGAAGAGGATCTGATCGCCGATACGCTTCGCTTCGGAGAGGTTATGGGTCACAATGATAATACTGTATTTATTTTTGAGATTAAGTAGGAGTTCTTCTATCTTCAGGGTGGAAAGTCGATCCAAGGAGGAACAGGGCTCATCCAGAAGAAGGATTTTCGGTTCAATGCAAAGGGCACGGGCAATACAAAGCCTTTGAGCCTGGCCTCCGGAAAGGCTCAGGGCGGAGCGATTAAGCTCTCCGGAAATCTCCTCCAAAAGTCCTACGTCTTCAAGTTTTTGGAGAATCACTTCTTTCTGCTCGGCTTTGTTCTTGATACCGTAGTACTCTAAGGCATAAGTCATATTTTTATAAATGGAAAAAGGAAAAGGACTGGGGTTTTGAAAGACCATGGCAATCTGCTCCAGTCGCTTTTCTTTTTTGTTTGTCAGATTTTCCCCGGAAAGAAAGATTTCCCCTTCCATTGAGGCTTCTTTATTTTCCAAAAGAAGACCGTTCAGGCTCTTTAAGAGGGTGGACTTTCCGCAGCCGGAGCTACCCAGGAAAACCGTGATGCTCTTCTCCGGAATTTGAAAATGCAGATTCCGGAGGATTTGTCTTTTGCCGTAGGCAAGGCTCAGATTTTTCACTTCTAAAATGGGACTTGTAGATAAAATGGGATTTGTAGATTCGACAGACATTTTATTCTCCTGAAATTTTTTCCGGCAGTTGCTTTTATCGCCGCCATTTCCGGTGGCAGTAAGCGGTGAGAAGGCTGGCTATCCCGTTCTCAATGAGCAGAAGGAAGAGCATCACCAAAGCGGTTCCATAGGCTCTGGATAAGGAGGAACCGCCTTGTACCAGTAGCAGATAAAGGTGCAGGGGAAGCGCCATAGCCGGGGATAGTAGGGAAGTGGGACTTTTGGCAAAGGCCACACCTCCGGTAAATAAAATCGGCGGTGTGGCACCGAGAGCAAAGCAAAAGGCCAGAAGCATGGTGGAAAGAAGCTCCGGTAAAGTATAGGGAAGCACAAGTCTTCGGATTGTGTAGCCTTTAGAGCATCCCAGACTTTCGGAAGACTGGAGATAGCTTTTCGGCACTTCTTCGAATATCTTTTCCATACGGATTTCCATGAAGGGGAAAATCATAATGGCCAAGGCGATAGCACCGGAGAGTACCGAACGCCCCAGCTTAAGCTGGTATACAAATAAGCTGTAAGAGAAGAGCCCCAACACAATGGAGGGAACGCCGGAGAGCAGGTGAATGAAGAAGTGCAGACTCTTTTTTTTTCTGTCTTCCTTCGCATAAAAGACCATGAAAATGGCAGTAAAAAGGCTTGGCAGTCCTGAAAGGACTAAGGCCGTAAGGGAAAAGGCCAAAGAACCGGTGATGGCGGGGAAGATACCGCCCTCTTCGCCTAAGACCATTCCCTTTGGTGCTTCCAGAAGAAAGCTTGGAGAGATGACCTTGTATCCCTTGTAAAAAATATAAAGAAAGAAAAACAGCAGGGCGGAAAAAATCAGCAGGAAGGAAAGGAGGCTGTACAGGAAGAGAAGGACAGCGGAAAAAGACCGAGACGCCTGTGCTCGCTTCCCGGTAGCGAGGAGACGAGGCGTTGCTTCTTCCCTATTTCCCGGGGAATGCACAGAAGGAGACTCCGAAGTGCCCCTATTCGGATGGGACGCCTGAGATGTAGAATACGAAGTGCGCGGTCTTTCCCCCATTTTCACCAGCAAATGAATCAGCGCGACCAGCAGTAAAAGCACCAGCCCGGAGGCATAGAGGGCATGGTAGTGGAGAGAAT
>CAUSUG010000032.1:0-12862 GCA_963534765.1 uncultured Oribacterium sp. | reverse complement strand
TACTTGTTATGAATTATAAATAAGCTATTTTAACTATAGAATTGGAAGGAGATTTCGTCAAATGCTATTCCTCTTACATTTTTCTTTGCATTTTTAGTAATTTTATTCATTCCCAATCTTGCTGTTGTATAGGATCTAAATAATCTTTTTTCCAGCCTGATAAACGGCCTTCTGTTTTAAGTCCTTATCCACAATCAGATAATCCGCCTGCTTTCCTACCGTAATGCTGCCGTAGTCCTTCTCAACCCCCAAGGATCGGGCAGGGTTTAGGCTGGCTGCTGTAATAGCCTTTCTAAGAGGAATCTTCATTTCCTTTACCGCCGTGCAAAGGCAGTCATAAACATTGGACACGGAGCCCGCCAATGCTCCGTTGGATGTCAGGGTACAGTGCTTTCCCTTCTTCTCCACTTCCTGCCCCCCAAGGTCATAAAGCCCGTCCGGCATTCCGGTGGAACGAAGGCTGTCACTGATAAGAATGACTCTATCCTCACCCAATGCCTCGAAGGCTAAACGCACCATGGCAGGATGCACATGAATACCGTCCGTAATCAACTCTGCAAATACTTCCTTTTCCTCGATGGTCGCTCCCACAACTCCCGGATTTCTGTGATCCAGACCGGTCATGGCATTGAAAAGGTGTACCGCATGACTGGCTCCTGCCTGGTAGGCTTTCAAGGCCGTGGGGAAATCCGCATTGGTATGGGCAAGGGAAATCTTCACCTTCCCCCTCATTTTTGGAATAAAACGCTGGAAATCAGGATTCTCCTCCGGCGCCAAGCCCATATACTTTACCAGGCCTCCGGAGCAATGTAAGAAGCGCTCCGCAAGCTTTTCATCCCATTTCAAAATGTAATTGGGATTCTGCGCCCCCTTCTTCACCGGGCTGATAAAGGGGCCTTCCATATTGATGCCCAGGAGTCTGGCCTCTCCAATCTTTAAGCCTTCCTCATGGTATTCCTTCGCTAAGGAAAGGACCTTTTCCAAATCTTCCACAGCCAAGGTCAGGGTTGCCGGACAAATGACGGTAATGCCGTGCTCCGCCTCATACTTTGCCAAAGTCTGCAGGGCCTTTCTGGTACCGTCACAAAAATCCTCTCCCAAACAGCCATGAAAATGAATGTCAATCAGTCCCGGCAGGAGAAAGTCCTCCGGACAGGAAAAAGCCTCCTCTTCGGAAAGCTCCCTCTCTTTATGAATCGCAGAAAAGCGCCCGTCCTCCACTTCCACGGAGGCTAAAGTGAACTTTTTTTCTTCTGTAAAGATACAATATTTTTCCATCTTAAATCCTTCTCAAACAAGCACTATTTCATCTAAAGCATGCACTATTTTTTAAGAGTTTGATAGCTTCCCTATGGGGAATAAGCTTTAACTCTTTTAAGCTTTTGATGATTAAACTAATGATTTTTAGACTTTAGGGTTTTTAGGCTTTGAGGTTTTTAGGCTTTGGGGTTTTTAGGCTTTACCCTTCTGCCTGTTATGAAAATGCACATAAGCCCCCAGCAGTCCTGCTCTATTTCCAAGGCTGGCAGCCAGCAGTCTGGTATTCTCCGCAACGATAGGCACCAAATGCTCCTGCAAGTGTCCCCAAATCTTAGGAAGCAGGATTTCCTTCTGCTCCATGATGCCTCCCCCCAGCACAATACATTCCGGGTTAAAGGCATAGCACAGGTTACTAAGTCCGATAGACAAAGCATCACAAAGTCTGTCCAGCTCTTCCAGACAGATTTTATCTTCCTTTGCAACTTCCTCAAATATCCGCTTTCCGTTCCAAAGCTCTTCCGTCTCTCCCTTTCTGCTGGCTACTCTTTTCACCAAAGCAGATGTGGAAGCCATACGCTGGAACATTCCACCCGGAATCTGCATATAGCCGATTTCCATGGCGGAATGGGAAGTGCCGTGATAGACCTCTCCGTTTAGGATAAAACTGCCGCCGATACCGGTGCCTATGGTAAGGCAAAGCATGGAATTCGCTCCCTTCCCGCTGCCAAAGGAATATTCTCCAAGTCCGGCACACTTTACATCATTTTCTACCTCACAGGGAATGGAAAAGGCAGTTTCTATCTCTTCCTTCCACTTTGTTCCTTTGTACTCCGGAATCTGAGGACCTGCATGAATAATTTCTCCCTTTAACTCATCCACCATTCCTGCGGTAGAGATACAGATGCCGGCTAAGAGTGACTCTGATCTCGTTTCCGCTTTATGCTCTACATTCGCTGCTGCTTTTTGCTCTACCGGTGCTTCTGCTTTTTTCCTATCTAGTGCTCCCTCCGTCAATTCTCCGTTCAGTTCCTCTAAAACTCTACGGATTTCTCCCTTAACGTTTTCCAGAATAAAAGAACCGCCTCTTTGGGCCTCGGTGTCCTTTTCATAAGCAGAAAGGATTTCTCCCTTTTCTCCCAAAAGGGCATATTTTGTTTTGGTGCCTCCGATGTCCAGGGCAAAATATTGCTTTTCCATACTGCTACCTACTTTCCTTCTTCTGAAAAATAATCGGGAATCCACTGTGCCAGATGCTCCGCCAAAGCCTTATGGGCTTCAGGGCTCAAATGCATATAGTCGTAGGGGTAATTTTCCACTCCCGGAATATCCTGTGCCGAAAGGTAGGCACAGCCGGTACGCTTTGCCACCGCCTCATATAGAGGAATAATGGCCTTGGACTTTTCACAGCAGTCTTTTCCCATTTCATTCCCTACGATAGTATCCTTATATTCCGGATCAATGGGATAGGGAACGATAATCAGGATTTTCGGCTTTTCTTCCGTAAAGGCTTCCTGCACGGATTGAGCTTTTCGGATTAAACGTTCCAGCCCTCTGGAAATATTTTCCGCAGTGGCGGAAAAACGCTCCTTCACATCATTGGTTCCCAGCATAATGATCAAAAGAGAAACCGGCTCATGGGTAAGAAGGATGGGACGAATCATGCTCACGCCGGAAAGTCCCTCGTACAAGGGATCCTCAAAGACGGTGGTACGGCCGGATAAACCTTCCTCCCGCACCAGATACTCCTCTCCTAATAAATCCTGTAAAACCATGGGCCAGCGCACATGCTCGCTGAAACGCTTGCCGTTTTTATTGTTGTAACCGTGGGTGTTGGAATCTCCAAAACAAACAATGGTCTTTGCCCCTGCCATATTTCCTCCTTTAATTGCTTTCCTTTCATGCTGTTTATCTATAGCTGCTCCCGGGGGGAATGTCCCCTAAAAGCACTTTTAGCCTGCTCTGTAAAGTTTCCAGGAAACCCTACAAAGCAGGCAAATCTTTTATACGAAGCGCGCTACTGTCTCATCGATGACCTTGGCAGTCTTCTTTGCAATCTCCAAATCTTCCTTTGTTAAAGGACTTAACGGACTTCTTACAGAGCCCACATTTAAGCCCTTGCGAAGCTTCAGCACTTCCTTAATCATGGCATACATATTGCCGTGGCCGCTGCAAAGCAGGGTAATGATTTCATTTACTGCAAACTGAATCTTTCTGGCTTCTTCCATACGGTTTTCCTTGAAAAGAGCATTCATCTTTAAGAAAAGCTCCGGCATAGCCCCATAGGTTCCGCCGATTCCGGCACAGGCTCCCATGCTTCTTCCCCCGATAAACTGCTCATCCGGGCCGTTGAAAACCACAAAGTCCTCTCCGCCCCAGGCCTTGTAATTCTGAATATCCTGAACAGGCATGGAGGAGTTCTTTACTCCGATGACTCTGGGATTCTTCTTCATTTCCATGAATAAATCCTTGGTAAGACTTACTCCCGCAAGCTGGGGGATATTGTAAATGACGAAGTCGGTGTTTGGTGCTGCTGCACTGATGGTATTCCAGTACTCCGCAATGCTGTAGCTTGGCAGACGGAAGTAAATGGGAGGAATGGAAGCAATGGCGTCTACTCCCAGACTTTCCGCATGCTTAGCCAGCTCTACGGAGTCCTTGGTGTTGTTGCAAGCCACATGGGCAATGATGCGAAGCTTTCCCTTGGCTTCCGCCATTACCGCTTCCAAAATCTGCTTTCTGTCCTCTACGGAAAGATAAATGCATTCTCCGGAAGAACCGTTTACATATAAGCCCTGCACACCGGCTTCAATAAAATAACGAACCAGTGCCTTGGTTCTCTCTACAGACACCTCTCCATTATCCTCATAGCAGGCATAAAAGGCCGGTAAAATTCCTTGAAATTTCTCTACATTTGTCATATCTATCTCCTTTTGCGGGCTAATACAAGCCTCTTGATATTTCAGTCGGCACAATAAACAGGATACTGTAAGAATCCCACCGGCTTACATTTACATTTTTATCCCTTAACGGCTCCCATGGCAATACCCTGGGTAAAATATCTTTGGAACATTAAGAATACGATCAAAATCGGGATAGCCGCCACTGCTGCTCCTGCCATGATAATACCGAAGTCTGTGGCATTTTCCGCCTGTAGCTTGGCGATTCCCAAAGAAATGGTTAAGTTCTCCGTACTGCTCAACATAATCAACTGCATAAAATAATCATTCCAGCTGTTGATAAAGGTAAAGATTGCCAAGGCACCGATTCCCGGCTTAATCATGGGAAGCACAATCTGGCTAAAGATTCTGGCTTCGGAGGCTCCGTCAATGCGGGAGGCTTCCAGCATTTCCCCGGGCACACCCTCGGAGAACTGCTTCATTAAGAACACGCCGAAGGGCCATCCCACGGTGGGGAAGATAACTGCCAAAAGGCTGTTGTAAAGCTTCAAAAAGGACATTTCCCGAATCAGAGGAATCAAAATAACCTGCTTGGGAAGAGCCATAGCGCAAACAATCAGGGTAAACAAAAGAGTTCTTCCTCTAAAACGTTTTTTCGCCAAGGCGTAGCCTGCCATGGAGGCGGTTACACAGGTTAAAATCATAGCCGACAAGGACATGAACACCGTGTTTAAAAGCCAACGTACCGCACCCGGTACCTTAGGGCCTGTCATCAGCACAATATCCTTCCCTGTTCCGGAAAAGGCTCCGCTAAAGGGTATACTCAAGGTAAAGAGGGCGGTGGGCTGACGGGAAAAGAGCTTTTGGTAATTCAATAGTACCCACTCTTTCGGGAACCAGTCCGGGCTTGTGCCGTTAATGGACTGGGCGGTTTTAAAGGATCCTGTAATTATCCAGTATAAGGGAAAAAGAAAGAAGAAAGCCAGGAGAATTAGCAGGAACAGACTAAGTAAGCTATAAAGATTTTTTGTCTTATGCATAAATTCCTCCTACTTTTCTTTTGCCAACTGGAACTGTAATGCGGAAAGCAAGGCAATGATAATCGCCAAAATAACGCCCATGGCATTGCCGTAGCCGTAACGATAAAGCTTAAAGGCCGTGTAATAAATGTAGTACATTACCGTATCCGTACTGTGGTTCGGTCCGCCGGAGGTCAAGAGCTGAATCAGGGCAAAGCACTGGAAGCTGTTGATGGTGGTAATAACCAGAATGTAAAGGGTGGTGGGCATAATCTGGGGCCATTTAATCTTCCAGAAGAGCTGAAGATTGGTGGCACCGTCTACGGAAGCCGCCTCCACCAGGGAGTCATCCACATTTCCAAGGGCAGAAACATAGAGGACGATGGGCTGTCCTACGGAGGTGGTAAATAAAATCAGAATAATACAGGGCAGGGCAAAACGGGCATCTCCCAGCCAGTTGATATTCTTCTCCAACACGCCGGTATGGGTTCCCACATAGTTAAACAAGCCATAGTAATTATGGAACATCCATTTCCATACCACGGTAACCGCTACGGAGCCTGTTACTACAGGCAGGTAGAAGATACAGCGGAAGGCGGAAAGTACCGGTCCCTTCATCTTATAAATGGCGGAGGCCACCCACAGGGAAAAAATCGCTACCGTTGGAACAGATACCAAAACGATGATTAAGGTATTTTTCAGTGCTTTTTGGAAAATGCTGTCTCCGAAAAGCTCTGTATAGTTTTTTAAACCGATAAACTGGTCTGCCACATTTTTTCCCATGGTGGCATCAAAGAAACTGGTATAGACGCACAAAATCATGGGAAAAATTACGAAGCCCAGAAAGAACACAAGGCTTGGCAATAAAAACAAATAGGCAGAGCGAGTTTCTCTTTGGGCTAATATTTTGCTTCGATTGCTTTGTACGTAGTCCATTTTCTCTCCTCTAATCAAAAAACTCCGGAGGCTTCCCGTCAAAGGGTGAGCCTTCCGGAGCCTATTCTTCTTCACAAATGTTTCGAATAATTCTCAAATTCATTCTAAAACATTTTCATAAGCTGTATGCTGTACTCCGCTATAGCTTATGCCTTTGCTGCCGCGTTTGCATTGGTCTGGAAAGTGGTTAATTCTGTTTTTACATCTCCTCCCTGACCGATTCTCTGAAGCATGTTCCACCACTCTGTTCTGGCAGTTGCCCAGCCCGGAGTTACCTGATAGTAGTCTCCAAAGGAAGGCATGAACTTCTCTGTAAAAAGCTTCATAGTCTCTGCGTTCTCTGTTCCCTCATAAACGTCTGTAAGATCCTTATGTACAGGGAAGAAACCTGTAGTCTGTACGGAAAGCTTTGCCTGTTCTGCATCGTTTGCCATGAAACGGATAAATGCCTTTGCAGCCTTCACCTTGTTCTCATCGCCGTTGTCGAAGATTCCGAAGCCCCAGATTCCTCCGCAAAGCTCTGCCTTTCCGTCCTTTGCAGGGAAAAGCATAGGAATGATTTCATCGCCGTTGTTGGTCTTTCCCGCTTCGCCGTTGTCCTTGTTGTTCTGCTGAGCAGAATTCCAGCAAAGAGACATTGCCAGGGTTCCGTTTCTGAAAAGGGTAATCTCATCTCCTCCAACCAAAGCCGGGTCAAAATTAATTCCCTCTGCCTTCACAAGCTCTTCTAAAGCCTGTGCATTCTCGGAAGAATCTACAGCATACTCGGTATGCTCCTTATTGGTAAACTTTCCGCCGTACAGGTTGTTTACCAAAGCTCTGGTTCCCTGGTCTCCGCCCTGTCCGCCGCAGTAAACTGCCGCAACATTTTCCTGACCCTTATCATGCAGAGCCTTCACAGCCTTGAAGAAATTCTCTGTAGTCCAGGTGTGGTTGTCCAAGTCAAGATACTGTAATGCATCTGCATTCTCGAAGGCAGTCTTGTTAATAGCCATGCAGTGTGCAATCATAGCCAAGGGATACTCGTAGTACTTTCCCTCGGAGGACTTACAAGCCTCTACTACGTTGGGATAAATATCCTTTGCCGCATCATCTTCAAAGAGATCCGCCAAATCCACCATCAATCCCTTTGCGCCCCAGTTTGCCACCAAACGCTCCGGTCCTTCCATAATCAGGTCGGGTGCCGCTTTTCCTTCGATAGCGGTATTTACCTGGTCGTCACCACTCTGGTAGTCCAGATACTCTACGGTAACATGGATATCCGGATACTTTGCGTTAAAATTCTGCAGCAAGGTATCTACGGAAGCGCTGTCGCCCCATTTTCCGATAGGATAGGTGTAGAGCTTTAAATCAGCCTTTAATGCCTCATCCTCGGAAGCTCCCTCGGCCTTCTCGGAAGCGGCCTCACTTGCCTTTCCGGATTCCGCCTTCTTCTCTGTCTCTGTCGTAGCCTTTGGTCCGCAAGCTGCCAAGCTGCTAGCCAGAAGCAGAGACGCTGCTCCCCATGCTAAGATTCTTTTCTTCATTGTTTCTCCTCCCATTCTTTGAGTGCCTCCACAAAGGGTACCGCAATCAGCTGCGGCCTTGTGATAATTGATCCAACAACCACCGCATAGGCGCCAAGCTCCATAACTCGTTTCGCCTTTGCCGGAGTGTTGATGTTGCCTTCGGCAATGACCGGATGCTTTACGCTCTCAATCATTTTCCGAAGAATCAGGAAATCGTCTGCCTCAATCCGATCTCCCTTAGACTGCTCTGTATACCCCACCATAGTGGAGCCAATAAAGTCAAATCCCAGGCGATCCGCTTCTATGGCTTCTTCCACCGTGGAACAATCCGCCATAAATGCCTGATCCTTGTATTTGGCCTTTATTTCCTGGAAAAATTCTGCCAGACTCTTTCCCCCCGGCCTTTTGGAAATGGTGGCATCAATCGCAATGATATCTACCCCTACTTCCATAAGTTCATCCACCTCTTTCATGGTGGGGGTGATATATACCTTCGAATCCTCGTAATCTCTCTTAACGATACCGATAATGGGAAGCTCCACTTCCTTCTTAATCTCCGCAATATCTTCTTTGGTGTTGGCCCGGATGCCTCCTGCCCCTGCCATCTTTGCCGCTCTGGCCATTCTTCCCATAATGAAGGAGGAATGTAGGGGCTCCTCCGGCAGCGCCTGACAAGATACAATGAGTTTACCCTTCAAGCCCTTGATTCTCTCTGTCATGGAACACTCCTTTTTCCTGAAAAATTTTTTTATTCGTTCTTGAAGAAAAGTTATTTTTCTTCTTGTCCTTCCTTAAGTATAGTTTTAGATTTTTCATTTTCAACAAGAAAAAACTTGACTTTGCCTATAAAATTCTTTCAATAAAGGCATTCATCTCCCTAAAGCCTACCCCAGTGCTTCCCTGAATCATCTCCTTCTGTCCCCCTCCCCGGAAGGACAATTTTTCTCCCAGTAGCTTTCCAAAGACTCTCATATCCTCTTCTTTGCTTCCTGCCACCAGGGAAAAGCCTTCTTCCTTTTTCCCAAGGCAAATGAGGGAAAGGGGAAGGGAAAGTCTCAGCCTGTCACAGATTTTTTGCAAGTCCTTCATCCCAAGTTCGGACAGGTAGAGAAAGAGGTAAGGATTCTTCCCGTAGTAAGAAAAGCAGCTATCCTTTAGAGGACTTCCCAGCAATAGCGTTTTGGCACCTTGTCCGGATTCCTCCCTGCTTTTCGTTTCTTCCGTTCTTTCTATCTTTTCTCTATTCTCTATTTCCTTCCGTTGCTCTTCCAGCTCTTTCAATATCTTTTCTTCCAAAAGCCGGATTCCCGCCTCTAAAATTCCTCTTTTTTCTTCTTCCTTTTCAAAGATTTTCTCCTGCAAACTCCGAAATGCCTCCGGAATCTCTGTCCAGGGCCGGCTAAGACTTTGGGCAAAGCCGGATAAGAGCTTTAGCTTTTTTTCCAAAGCAAGAAAGGCCAGCTCCCCCGCCAGCATGGTTAAACGACAGCCCTTCCTATGCTTTTCATAGGAAAGAATGGTAAATACCCCAATCTCTCCGGTAAAGCTTACATGGGTTCCGCAACAGGCACAGGAATCCACCTTAGGAATTTCGATAATACGAATATCCCCCTCCAATACCTTCTTTCGTCGAAATGAAATATTCCCTTCTTTTCTTTCTGAACTCGTATTTTCTTCTTCCCCTTCCAGATAAATTTCTCTTACGGGGAGATTTTGCCGTATAACGGCATTCACCCCCTGCTCCAGCTCCTCCAGTTCCTTTTCGCTGAATTCTCCGTCAAAATCCACGGTCATGTGGGGATTTCCCCCGAAGCATTCCATATGGAAGCCGCTGTTTTTATAGGGAAAATGCTGGGTCACAAGACCTGAAAAAATATGCTCTGCACTGTGGTTTTCCGACTGCCATCTCCGAAAATCCGTGTCAAACTTACAAAGGACTTTTGCTCCCTCAGGAAAATCTGCTTCTGTATACTGCCAAAGCTCTCCATCTTTTTCCTCCACAAAGAGAAGCTCTGCTCCGGCAATGCTTCCTCTATCACAGGGCTGTCCGCCTCCCTCCGGATAGAAGAAGGATTCCGACAGTCTATAGCAAAAAAGGGAAGAATAGCTTCCTCCCCATTTTTTTATAAACTCTTCTATTTCTTTTTCGGAAAGCTCCCGCCTTTCCAAAATAAGAAGCTCTTTTTCCGCCTCTTTCCCGCTGATTCCTCTTTGATAATATAAGGCTTCTTTAATCATATTTTCCTCGTTACTCATTCTAAGAATAGCTATTTATTACTGCTTTTTGTTACTGTTGAAAGCAAAAACTTCGATTCTTTCCCTTATACTTTTTAAAGTACAGACTTCGATACTTTCCCTTTTGCCTCTTAGATCAGCCCTAAGTCCTTTAGTGTGTGGTAGATACCGTCCTCCCAAATGGGCTTTGCCACGATATCCGCCTTTTCCTTGATATAGGGAATGGCGTTTCCTACAGCCACGCCAACATTTGCCCAAAGAAGCATTTCCTCATCATTAAAGCTATCTCCGAAGGCAACGGTCTTTTCTCCGGGAATCTTGTATACCTCAGCGATTTTCTCCAAGCCCATAGCCTTACTATAGCCCTTTTCCAAAAGGTCAGCCCCGGTGTCTCTGCTAAAGGGGAAGACATTTAACTCCGGAAAATTCTTCCTGAGAGCCTCTGCCCCCTCTATGCCACCGCAATAACACAGAGCAGAAACTTCTTCTTTTAAAAGTTCCTCCACCGGCACGAAATTTCTGTCGCTTTCCTGCACAAAATTCAGGTCGTACTGTACCACCTGTTCCTCTTCCGTGAAATAATCTCTATCCTCTATGGCGGTTCCAAGAGCAATACGATGTTCCTTTCCGAAGCGAATCAATCGTTCCAGCAAATCCTTGGACATCACGCTATGCATCAAAACTTCTTGCTTCCCCAAGGGATCCAAAAGCACCTTGGTACCGTTCATCTGCACCAAAGCATGGGGAGCGATTTCTTTTAAATAGTCATAGGAATAGCGATCATACATATTTCTGCCGGAAGCCAGCACCACAAGATAGCCATTTTCCTTTAGGCGTTCAATGGCTTCCAGGCTAGAGGGCGTGATGGCTCCCTTCTTATGGTCTAAGAGGGTATGGTCTAAGTCAAAGGCCACCATCCCCTTTTTCTTTTCTCTATTCTTAGGACAATTTACTTCTTCTCTCATCTTTCCCTATTTTCTCTATACTGTATTCCGAATAATATATACTGCCTTATAACTTCTAACAAAAGCTGCCATAGCTTCAGCTATAGAAATAGTCAGAAAACCGCTTTAGATTCTCTTGCTTTCCTCACAGAAGGCACGAATCTTCTCCGCCATTTCCTTGGTGAAATCTTCCTTTTGGAATCGATAGCTCCAGTTACAGCCTAGAACGGAGGGCTTATTCACTCTGGCTTCCTTTCCCTTATGGCAATAATCCTGATAAGGGATAATTGCCGTGTTGGATCTGGAATTTAAAGTCAGTTTAATGAAAAAGTCCACATAATCCATGGCCAAAAGCTCTTCCACGGTTTTTCCCACATAGTCTGCCGCCATCTGTCGATCCGCATCTTCAATTTCCAAGAACCAGTCCTTTAAGACCTGATTATCATGGGTTCCCGTATAGCAAACCGTATTTTCCGTCCAGGTATTGGGCCGATAATCTCCACTTTCTCTGGAGTCAAAGGCAAATTCCAGAAGCTTCATCCCGGGGAAACCGCTGTCTTCCACCAGTTTTTTTACAGACTCTGTAACATACCCCAAGTCTTCCGCAATCACCGCCTGCTCTCCCAAAGCTTTCCTTAAGGCATGGAACAGATCCATTCCCGGCCCCTTTTCCCAGTGGCCCCTTTTCGCATTTTCATCTCCGTAAGGAATAGAATAATACTCATCAAATCCCCGGAAATGATCCACTCTTACCACATCATAAAGAGTAAAGCAGTGCTTCATTCTGGAAATCCACCAGGCATAGCCTGTTTCCTTATGCTTTTCCCAGTCATAGAGAGGATTGCCCCAAAGCTGTCCATTTTCCGCAAAGGCATCAGGAGGGCAACCTGCCACCGCCTTGGGTCTTCCCCCTTCCAGTTGGAACAGGGAGGGGTTGTCCATCACATCAGAGGAATCCAGAGAAACATAGATGGGAATATCTCCAATCAGCTGAATTCCAAGGCTATTCACATAGGCCTTTAAGCTTAGCCACTGCTTTTGGAAAAAGTACTGGCAGGCTTCGTGAAACTCCTTAGGATAGGGAAGCTTTCCTTCCATAAAACTGGCATAAGAAGAAAGCCAGAAGGAATTCTTCTCACAAAAGTCCTGAAAAGCCTTTTTTTCTTCCTGTCCTGCCGGAGTATTCAGCTTTTCGAAAAAGCGGTCCATAGCTTTCTTCAGCACAGGATAACGCTTTTCATAAAGCATACCGTAGTCAATTTGACTTTCGGATACATTGGCCAGCTCAGCGCAATCCCCTTCTGAAAGATAGCCCTCCTCCTGTAACTGCTCCAAGTCAATAAAATAGGGGTTTCCGGCGAAGGTGGAGAAGCTTTGGTAGGGGGAATCTCCATAGCCCGTGGGGCCTAAGGGAAGAATCTGCCAATAGCTCTGCCCCGCCTCTTTTAAAAAGTCTGCAAAGGCTCTGGCCTCCTTGGAAAAAGAACCGATACCGTATTTTCCCGGCAAGGAAAATATAGGCATCAAAAGCCCCGCTCTTCTTCTGTCTAAAATTTTCTTCTCCATTCTACTCTCCTATTCTCATTGAATGAAATGTTTCGCTTTCGGTTTTTTCTGCGATTTGAAATTTTTTTCGCCAAAAAAAGCTTTACGCTATTATCATCTCTTATTCAAAATCGTCATTTTTCGCAATTGTATCACAGTAAATGCAACGATACTGTCTTTTTTGTCCCTGAATTCGCTTAAAGATGTGCGGCAATTCCTGCTCTGTAGAGGTAATGCAACGGGGATTCTTGCAATGCAAAACGTTCTTTAAGGTGTCCGGTAAAGACAGAGTAGCCTTGTTCACCCGTTTTCCATCCTGGATGTAATTTACCGTAATGCCCGGTCCGATATAGCCTAAGACATTTAGATCCAAGTCAATGTTTTCCGCAATCTTTACTATATCCTTCTGTCCCATCTTCTGAGAATGGCAGTTTTGAATCAAAGCCACCGGGCTCTTTACACTGTCCAGTCCCAGATATTTGTATACCAGCATACTTTTTCCGGCCTTAATATGATCC
>CAUSUG010000031.1:0-13081 GCA_963534765.1 uncultured Oribacterium sp. | reverse complement strand
ATAATTGACGTAGCATAAAAATACAGGTAAGCTATGGGTTAAAATATTGTGAGAAACAAGGAATTTTCTTATTTTTAAATCTTGAACTGGTTTAGTGAGAAAGAATGAGCTTCAGGAGATCACAATACTTTTTCATTATAGGACGGAACAATGGAGGAAAAAGCATGGGAATGTTTAGGACGCCCTATGGAAAAGGCGGCGTTCTTTCCAAGGAGGCAGATGAAGCAAGAAAAAAGCTGTATAAAGATATACGGCCTTTGGAATTGCAAAAAAAAGAAAAACGGCTTCTGATTGCTTGTTATTTCTTTCAGCTTCCTTTTCTCTTGATTCCGGGATTTTTCTCTAAGGTTGCCCTATCCCACAAGCTTTTTCTGACCTTGCCCTATGGTATGTGCATCATTCAAGTACTTTTGGCCTCAGTTAGATTCTTAGCATATCTTCGGAAGAAAGGCACTGTGGACGGATGGACCTATCAAAAAAGCTTTGTTCCTTTGGAGGGAAATGTGGTTCTTTCCTTCCTATTTGCAGGAATCCTTCTTCTTCTCCAAGGGATTTATCTCCTAAGAGGAGGAAGAGATGGAGGGCTTGTAGGAGAGGCATTGGTTTTTGCTTTGCTTTTGGGATTTTTCGTTTTATCCATCCTGTTTTGTCGGAAGTTAAAACAGAGCTTTTCCTCTTGGAAGATGGAGGAAAGAACGGTCTATAATGAATGAAAATGCAGTTTGAAAGGAAGCCAAGAAATTACTAAAAGGAGGAAGTAGTATGAAGAAAAGAAAAGCGATTATGGCATCACTGCTTGCATCAGTGATGGCGCTTTCCGCATTGGCAGGATGTTCTCCCAAGAAAGCGGAGGATGGAACAAAGGCTCAGGGCGAAAGCGGTCAAGAAGCTGCCGGCAATACCGACGGTTCCTTGGTTTTTGCTCAGGATGAGTTTAGTGCGAAGTTTTCTATGTTCTTTGCGGAGACTGTACAGGATCAGGATGTAGCAAATTTAACTGCGACTACTCTCTTAAACTCAGATCGTAGCGGTGCCATTATTTACAAGGGGATTGAAGGGGAGACCAAGGAGTATAACGGTAAGGAATACACCTATAAGGGAATTTCCGACCTGGCAGTTACCGAGAATGCAGACGGAACTGTATATTATGACTTTACTTTAAGAGACGACGTAAAGTTCTCCGACGGTAAGCCTTTAACTGCTGATGATGTGATTTTCTCCATGTATGTATATTCAGATCCGACCTATGACGGATTGGCTTCTATTTACTCTTTACCGATTCAGGGTATGGAAGAGTATAGAAAGGGTATGGAACCCCTCTTTAAGCTGATTCTGGCTGCAGGAGAGGACAATAAGGACTTCTCCAAGTGGACAGAGGAGCAGCAGACAAAGTTCTGGGCAGATTACAAGAAGGCTGCTGAGGCCTTTGTGAAGGAAATTGAGGATACCTTGATTGCCAATGGAAGCAATAAGGAAGGGGATTCCGTAGCGGCATTTGCGGCAAACTATGGCTATGAAGGCTTGAAGGAAGATGCAACGGCTATGGATTTCTTCAATGCTATGGTAGCAAAGTATAACGGCAGTGTAACAGATATGAGCTCTGCAGAGAGTGCAGGTACTCCCTTTACCGAGTTAATGGAAAGCTATAAGGACTACTCTGTCGGTGTGGAGACCGGTAATTCCGCTCCCAATATCAGCGGTATTCAGAAGACCGGAGATTATTCTGTACGTGTTATAACAACCAGGGTGGATGCTCAGACGATTTATCAGCTTACCTTTGCCGTTTCTCCTTTACATTATTATGGAGATCCTGCCCAGTATGACTATGCGAACAATAAGTTCGGTTTCCCCAAGGGAGATTTAAGCGGCGTTCGTGCAAAGACCACCCAGCCTTTAGGTGCAGGTCCCTACGTTTTTGAGAAATATGAAAACGGTGTGGTTTCCATGAAGGCAAACGAGAATTATTATCTCGGCGCACCGAAGACCAAGAGTTTGAAGGTGAACTATGTTGCACAGGCTGACCGTGTAAATGCAGTATTGACAGGAACAGCAGATGTAACAAACCCAAGCTATACCAATGAGATTGCAGATGCCATTAAGAAGGCAAACAGTAACGGAGAAATCTCCGGAGATAAGATTTACACCTCTGCTGTAGATGCCTTAGGTTATGGATATATCGGTATCAATACCCACAATGTTTCTGTAAACAATGAGCCGGGAAGTGAAGCTTCCAAGAATCTCCGTCGTGCCTTTGCCACTATTTTCTCTGTATACAGAGACCTTGCGGTAAGCAGCTACTATGGAGACAGAGCAAGCGTAATTAATTATCCGATTACCAATACTTCCTGGGCGGCACCTCAGCCTACCGATGACGGCTATCAGATTGCTTTCTCCAAGGATGCAAAGGGAGAACCGATTTATACCTCCGGAATGTCCGATGAGGATAAATATGCAGCAGCAAAGAAGGCGGCTTTAGGATTCTTAGAGGCGGCAGGCTATACCGTGGCAGACGGAAAGATTACTGCAGCTCCTGCCGGGGCAAAGATGGAATATGAGGTAATGATTCCCGGTTCCGGAACCGGAGACCACCCCTCCTTTATGATTTTGACAGAGGCACAGAAGGCCTTTGCGGAAATCGGTATGAAGCTTACCATTAACGATATTTCCAACAGCTCCGATATGTGGAATAAGATTCAGGCTAAGCAGGCAGAGATGTGGTGTGCGGCTTGGCAGGCAACACCGGATCCGGATATGTTCCAGGTATATTACTCTGATATTGCAAATGGCGGAGCAGCTCCCGGCGGTTCCAACTATATGTACCAGATTGAGGATGCGGACTTAGATACCATGATTCTTCAGGCGAGAGAGTCAACGGATCAGGAATATCGTAAGACCATGTATAAGGCTTGTCTTGACAAGATTATCGACTGGTCCTGCGAGGTACCAATCTACCAGAGAAAGGAAGTAACCATCTTCTCTGCACAGCGTATTCAGGTGGATACCATTACTCCGGATATGAGTCCGTTCTACAAGTGGTATGTTGAAGTTGAGAATCTTCAATTAGCAAAGTAAAAGTAAACGGATTGTTCCGTATACATTTTTCGGGTAATAGCCGCGTTTCCTGAAACTTTAGGAATGCGGCTATTCTTGATATGGAAGAGCAGGTTTTTCAGTGAAAAAGTATATTATCAAACGATTATTATGGTCCGTAGTGATTCTGTTTATCGTATCTTTCTTGCTTTATATCTTAATGCGATCTCTACCGACCTCCTATTTGGAGCAGATTGCCAGACAGAAGTCCCAGCAGCCGGGATCCAAAAGCTTTGAAGAGTGGATGCAGCAGTTGGAGGCTACTTACGGCATGGACAAGGGCATTGTGCCCGGATTCTTTGCCTGGTTGGGCAAGGCTGTTCGAGGAGACTTCGGAGACAGCTGGAAGTATACCGTGCCGGTTACCCAGAAATTTAAAGAGGTAGTGGGGATTTCCTTTATCATGAGCTTTGTGGTTATGATTTTGGAAATAGCAATTTCCGTGCCCTTGGGAATTATTGCGGCAACCAAGCAGTATTCCTGGCAGGATAATGTGATTTCCATTGTGGCTTTGGCAGGAATTTCTCTTCCCACCTTCTTCACAGCTTCTCTTTTGAAGCTGGTATT
Organism: uncultured Oribacterium sp.; assembly: GCA_963534765.1. Lineage (GTDB taxonomy): Bacteria > Bacillota > Clostridia > Lachnospirales > Lachnospiraceae > Oribacterium. The sequence goes on along the minus strand of CAUSUG010000031.1, from coordinate 9,424 downwards.
TTCCGTGAAATTACAATGGTTCGACTTAGGCGGACTGGTGGGAAGAAATTACGATATTCTTTCTCCAAGCGGAAAGAAGATGGATATTGCTTTACACCTGGTTTTACCGATTCTTACCCTGCTGATTGCCAGCATCGGAGCATATATGCGATATATTCGTACCAATATGCTGGAGGTATTAAATTCGGATTACATCCGTACTGCAAGAGCGAAGGGACTTTCCGAGGGACGGGTAATTTATCATCATGCCTTCCGGAATACCTTGATTACGCTGGTTACCATTTGGGGTACCTCTCTTCCCGGATTATTTTCCGGAGCCATGATTACGGAGCAGCTTTTTTCCATTCCGGGAATCGGCTACACCTCTTATCAGGCTATGATTTCAGGAGACATTCCGTTCTCCATGTTTTACTTAGTGTTTATTGCCGTCTTGACCTTGATTGGAAACCTTCTTACGGATATTTTATATGCCGTGGTAGATCCTCGAGTTCGCATTGATTAGGAAAGGAGGGGAAAAGATGTCTGATTTAGAAAAATATTCTTTAAGTGACGACCGTCGTGTCAAAACCCTCTCTCCCGGAGCAATGGTGGCAAAGCGCTTTTTCCGAAACCGCATTGCGGTTTTGGGTATGGTGGTTTTGGTTTTCATGTTTCTCTTCTCCTTCTTAGGAGGAGCTTTAATGCCCTACGGAGAGTCTCAGCTTTTCTACCGTAAGGACAGCCAAAGCCAGAAGTATGCCGGCGTTAAGGTAAACACGGAGCTTCGTTATCAGCAGGCGGAAAAGGATAGCTTCCCTGCTCTTGCCCAGGCCCAGTTCGTATTGGCCAAGGGAAAGAAGCTTACAGAGTTTGCCGCAGGAGGCGTAGACTACAGCTTTGAAGAGGCGGGAAAAGACTTCTATATCATTAGCAAGAAGGGCAGTACAGACCCGGTAGCCTTTGCGGCAGTAGATACGGTGACTTCCGTTTCCGGGGAAGGACAGATTCCTTTTGCAGAGCAGTTAAGCATTTTAAAGGCCTTGACAAACGGAGAAAAGGAATATACGGAGGGGGGCAGCAGCTATACCCTTTCCGAGGATGGAACCGTAACAAAGGACGGAACTGCTTATGCTTATGCCAGCCGCTATGTGGTAAATGCCATTATGAGCGATGTGACCTTCTCCCAGAAGTTTAAGGAAGAGCTTCTGGAGAAGATTCAGGCGGGAGCGACCAGCTTTAGCTTTACCGATGATGATGGAGTAGAGGCAAACTATACCATGGAATATGATGCCACCTCCAAAACCTATAGCATTCTGCAAAGCAGAGAGCAGATGGTCTATGATTCTTATTCTCCACCCAGCAAGGCTCATCCTCTTGGAACCGATAAGAATGGTATGGATATGTTGACCAGACTGATGTACGGCGGAAGGGTTTCCCTTTATATCGGTTTCGTAGTTGTGATTATTGAAACCGTTTTGGGCATGCTTCTGGGCGGTATTTCCGGATATTTCGGAGGCTGGATTGATTCTTTAATCATGCGAATTGTGGATATTTTCTACTGTATACCTACTATTCCGATTTATATCATTATCGGTGCGGCTATGGATGCAATGCGGGTGGATCCCCAGATTCGTATGTTTTACCTAATGATTATTCTGGGATTTTTCGGTTGGCCTTCCATCACCAGATTGGTGCGTGGACAGATTCTTACTTTAAGAGAGCAGGAATTTATGACTGCGGCGGAGGCTACAGGCATTAAGCCCGTAAACCGAATCTTCCGACACCTTTTACCAAACGTTATTCCTCAGCTCATTGTTACCTGTACCATGAGCTTGGGAGGCGTAATCTTGACAGAGGCGGTATTGTCCTTCCTGGGACTTGGTGTAAAGTTCCCCTTTGCTTCCTGGGGAAATATCATTAACGATGTTAACAATACCTATGTCTTAAGTAACTATCTCTTCATTTGGATTCCTGCCGGTGTCTGCCTATTGCTTACCGTGTTGGCCTTTAACCTGGTGGGAGACGGCTTGCGAGATGCCTTTGACCCGAAGATGAAGCGATAAAAGGTTTCGGTAAAAAATCATGCTTTCCGGCATTTGCCTTGGAAAGCTGTAGGAAGATAAGTTGAGGATAGAAAATGGCAAGAGAAGACGGTTATCTTTCCGGAAAAGAATCCCGGAGGATATCGAAAGAAAATAGAAAAATCACCGCTGCCTTAGAGAAAAAGCGGAAGCGGAAAAATGTCCCGGAGTCGGAGTATTTGACGGAAATGAAGAATCCGGAGAATACGGTGGAGTTTGAGAATCTTCGGACCTATTTCTACACCGATGCCGGAACGGTAAAGAGTGTGGATTCCGTGAGCTTTTCCGTTCCCATGGGAAAAACCGTGGGGGTAGTGGGAGAGTCCGGCTGCGGAAAATCCGTAACCAGCCTTTCTCTCATGCAGCTTTTACAGCGGCCTCAGGGACAGATTGTGGACGGAGCCATTCGCTTAAATACGGGAGATAAGGTTTACGACATTAGCAAAACCCCTGAAACAGTGATGCAGCATCTTCGGGGAAATTTTATGTCCATGATTTTCCAGGAGCCTATGACCTCCTTAAATCCGGTTTTCAAAATCGGAGACCAGGTGGATGAGGTGCTTTTGTTCCATAAGAGCGGTTATGAAACGAAAGAGGCGGCGAAGAAGCGTACCATTGAGCTCTTGGAAATGGTTGGCATTGCCAACAGTGAAGGCGTTTACAATATGTATCCCCACGAGCTTTCCGGCGGTATGCGGCAGCGTATCGTAATTGCCATGGCTTTGGCCTGCTCTCCCAAGCTGATTATTGCGGATGAGCCCACAACAGCCTTGGATGTAACCATTCAGGCACAGATTCTGGATTTGTTACGTGGCTTAAAGGACAAGATCAACTCCTCCATTATGCTGATTACCCATGACCTTGGGGTAATTGCGGAAATGGCGGATTATGTGGTGGTTATGTATTCCGGTCGTGTGGTAGAAGCGGGAACGGCAAAGGAAATTTTTTCCAATCCCTCCCACCCCTACACCATCGGTTTAATGGCTTCCAAGCCTGTGGTAGGAAAGCATGTGGAAAAGCTCTATTCCATTCCCGGAAAGGTGCCTAACCCCATTAACATGCCGAATTATTGCTACTTCCGAGATCGTTGTGACAAGCGGAAGGGCTGCTGTGACGGGGCTTATCCCGGAGAAATCAGCCTCTCCGAGACCCACAGAGTAAGCTGCTACCTGTATGATGAGGAAGCGAGGAAATAATGGAAAATAGCATTTTAAAGGAGACAGAAGCTAAGACTGTCCGGGAAAATGAAGACAATATTTTAGAGGTTCGTGGCCTGAAGAAATATTTCCCCATTCGAGGAGGCTTCTTTAATACGGTGGTGGGACAGGTAAAGGCCATTGACGGCATTTCCTTCTCCATCAAAAGAGGAAGCACCATGGGGCTGGTGGGAGAGTCCGGTTGCGGAAAGACCACCACAGGAAGAACCATCCTGCGTTTAAGCGGAGAGAAGACAGCGGGAGATGTGCTGTTTAACGGAAAAGAGGTTTACGATATTCCCAAATCCGAGTTAAATGAACTACGCACCAAGATGCAGATTATCTTCCAGGATCCATTCTCCTCCCTTTCTCCCAGACTTCCTGTAGGAGAAATTATCGGAGAAGCGGTAAAGGAGCATCATCTGGTTCCCAAGGAGGAGTACGAGGACTACATTGACCGCATTATGGATAATTGCGGTTTGCAGCCCTTCCATAAGGGGCGTTATCCCCATGAGTTCTCCGGCGGACAAAGACAGAGAATCTGTATTGCCAGAGCCTTGGCATTGAATCCTGAGTTTGTGGTATGTGATGAGCCGGTATCCGCCTTGGATGTGTCCATTCAGGCACAGATTATCAACCTCTTAAAGGATTTACAGGAAAAGTATAAGCTGACCTACCTCTTTATTTCCCATGACTTATCCGTGGTAGAGCATATCGCGGATACGGTGGGGGTAATGTATCTTGGAAATTTGGTGGAGTTTGGAAATACGGAGGATATCTTTGCCAATCCTCTCCACCCCTATACCAAGGCTTTGTTCTCCGCGATTCCCATTCCGGATCCGGAGGCTAAGATGAATCGTATTATTTTGGAAGGAAGTATTCCTTCCCCGGCGAACCCTCCTGAGGGCTGTAAGTTCCATACCCGTTGCAGTCAGTGCATGGAGATCTGTAAGAGCAAGGTGCCGGAAGAAAAGGATATGGGCAATGGGCATAAGGTTTGCTGTCATTTGTATGATGATGGAGCTGTGAAGAATTAAAACGGTTTTCTATGCAATATAGGTCTGAAAATGGGGGATACTCTCGCTGACTTTGTCTACAAGAGGAGTTGTGAAGAGGTAAGACGGTTTTCTATGTAATATAGGTCTGAAAATGGGGCACGCTCTCGCTGACTTTGCCTACAAGAGGAGTTGTGAAGAAGTAAGACGGTTTTCTATGTAATATAGGTCTGAAAATGGGGCACGCTCTCGCTAGCCTCGCCACGTAGCAGTACTAACTTCGAGCTTCGCTTTAGCTCGCTTTCAGTAAGTACTGACGGGCTCAGACTACCCCCTTTCAGACCTATATTGCCGAAAACCTGTCTAAGATAATTCTTCGCAGCTTTTTTTTGGCTGTTAGTGAGTAAGGCATAAGCAGGGTTGAGCCCGGACTCCTTTTCAGTCCTATATTGCTGAAAACTTTTTTGTAATGAAAGTGCAGTAGTTATGGTATTTGTGTGCCTACTACTGTACTTTTTTGTTGAAAAAAGATAGTTCGGATATGCTTTCCCGGGCAGGGGCTTCTGTATGCGATAGTGAAAATCTTTTATTCATTGGGGAAAGCTTTCTGAAATGGAATCGTGATAGAATGATGGATAGAATTAGGACGAATGGCGCGATATTACGGCGGGAAAGGATAGCTTATGGGAAAGAAAGTGAAGCTTGGGGTAATCGGACTTGGACAAAGAGGGGCAGACTTAGTAAAAAATGTGTATTCCGAGCATCCGGATGTGGATTTTATTGCCCTTTGTGATGTTTATAAGGACCGACAGGAAGAGGTAGCCAATGCCCTTGTGGAGATGGGGAGAGAAAGACCGAAGACCTTTTCCGACTATAGAGAGATGCTTTTGATTAAAGAGCTGGATGCTGTCTTGATTTGTGCCTCCTGGGATACCCACAGTGAAATAGCCATGGCGGCCATGCGGGCAGGAAAGGCGGTAGCCTCCGAGGTGGGCGGTGCCTATACGTTGTCAGAGTGCTGGAAGCTGGTGGATTGCTATGAAGAAACGAAGACTCCCATCATGTTTATGGAAAACTGTGTCTATGGCAGAGACGAGATGATGGTTTATCGTATGGCAGAGGAAGGGATACTGGGAGAAATCGTGCATTGTGAGGGTGGATACAAGCATGATTTGCGGGAAGAAATCTCCTTTGGAAAGGAAAATCGCCATTATCGTCTGGAAAATTATATTCATCGAAATACGGAAAATTATCCTACCCATGAGCTTGGTCCCATTGCTAAGGTGCTGCATATCAACCGGGGAAACCGTATGCTAAGCCTATGTTCCATGGCTTCCAAGGCCGCAGGTCTTAGAGAGTATATCAAGGAAAAGAAGTCGGAGGACAAGGCACTGCAAAATACAGTATTTCAGCAGGGAGATGTGGTAAATACCATCATCAAATGCAGTAACGGGGAAAGCATTTTGCTAACGCTGGATACCACCCTGCCCAGAGCCTATTCCAGGGGCTTTACTGTACAGGGCACCAAGGGGATGTATATGGAGGACAATGCTTCCATTTTCCTGGATGGGGATGAGGGGGCAAAGGATCATTTTGAATGGAAGAAGCAGTGGGGAAATGTGGAGCGTTTCCGGGAAAAATATGAGCATCCTGTGTGGAGAGACTATCTCAAGGCGGGGGTGAAGAAGGGACATGGAGGCATGGACTACCTGATTTTCTCCGACTTTGTTCGCTGTCTTCAGGAAGACCTGCCTATGCCTATTGATGTATATGATATGGCCAGTTGGATGAGCATTACTGCCCTGGCGGAGGAGTCCATTGCTCTTGGGGGACAGCCGGTGGCCATTCCCGACTTTACCAATGGAAAGTGGATAAAGAGGACTTAAGAAATCAAATCGTTGTCATATACCATATAATTGAGTCACGGGATTGCAGAATGTTTTCGAATCATCTTTAGCCTATAAGGAAGCTTGATACCTTAATGTCTGCGGCAAGTCAGCTGTTCCGGAATCGTAAGAGAAAAGCACTTGTTTTCCCTTGCGCCCCCGTCTTATACTAGGAGGAAATGTGAACAGGAGGTTTTGTATGATTAGATTTTTTCAAAATACAGGAAAGCGCCTGGGGCTGTCTTTAGCCTTTATGGCCACAATGCTTTTTTCTTTGAGCATGCCTGCTTTTGCGAGGGATAGCATCAGCAATATCAATATGATTCGGATTAAGGTTGAGGAAAGACTTCGGAATCTGGATCCGGGAGACAGCCTGGGCAATATCAGCGAAGGTGATTTTTCCACAGGGGACAGTGACAAATATCATGTGGACGCGGTTCAATGGGTAGACAGTGGAAATGCAGGGGACATTACTGTGGGAAGCACCCCGAAAGTACAGCTTTATCTTGTGGCGGACAGTCGGGATAAGAGTAATGGAGACACCCTTTATTACCAGTTCTTCGGTGCCTATAATAGCAACAATGTTCGTGTGACCAATGGAACTCTGATCAGTGCCAAGAGAATCAGCTCTACGGAGCTGGAACTACTGATTCAGCTACGGGCTGTGCAGGGACAGTATTCCATGGCGGATAATTTGCAGTGGGACAATAATTCCTTGGGAAGAGCTCGTTGGACTGCTCCGGAAAACGGTTCCGGCGTCTATGAGGTCAGTCTTTTCAAGGAAGGCAGAAGACTGGCAAAGATTACCACAGATGCGTTAAGCCTGAATTTTTATCCCTGGATGACAGAGGAGGGAAGTTATACATTTTCCGTAAAGACCATTCCTTATACCGAGGAGCAGAAGAAGGCGGGAAAGTCCTCCGAAGAAGCGGAGTCCGAAGTTCTGGACATCCAGCAGAGCACCCGCTCCAATGGAGAAGGAAAATACAGTGAGAATCAGGTACATGGCCAGAACGGACAGAACAATTCCGGCACTGCCAATATTCCCGGTACCATCGGCTTTAGCCAAAGCAACGGAAAGTGGTATTTCCGTTTTCCCAACAGCCAGCCTGCCATCAATACCTGGGTAGAGTGGAATGGACATTGGTATCATTTCAACGGACAGGCGGAGATGGAAACCGGATGGTTTAAGAACAGCTACGGAGACTGGTACTATTTGGATCCTGTAAACGGCGATATGAAGACCGGCTGGAGATTCATTAACCAGAAGTGGTATTATCTTCGTCCGGAAAAGGATGACCGCTGTGGGGCTATGCTTTCCAACGGCATCATGCAGATTGGCAAGGAGCAGTATTACTTTGACAATTCCGGTGCCATGAGAACAGGCTGGATTTCCTTACAGGAAAATGGAAACACGGTTTACTACTATTTCAAAGAGGACGGGGCAATGGCAAAGAACACTACTATTTCCGGCTTCCGTCTAAATGAAAGAGGGCAGTGGGTAAAGTAATTCAAAAAAATATAGTATAATGTGCTAAGAGATTTTCTAAAGCATATCTGTTTGGGCCTTCCGGGATAGAGATATCTTGGAAGGCCTAAAAATTTTATAGAAAAGTATTGCCTTTTTTGGGGAGATAAAGTTTAAAAGAAATAAGGGCTGCAATCAAGGAAAGGAGGTAGTAAATGCTGGAAATTAAGGACTTGAAGAAAAGATTTAAGGCAAAAGAAGTTTTGAAAAATCTGAATTTTTCCATAAATGAAGGAGAAATCGTCTGTTTACTGGGGAATAATGGAGCCGGAAAGACTACCTTAATTAACTGTATTCTTCGCATGCTACAGGCAGATGCGGGCTCTATCTTCTTGGAGGGACGAGACATTTCTACGTATAAAAATGAGGAGTATTTTTCCAAGGTAAATGCTTTGCTGGAATCCAGTGTGAATGTCTATGATTATCTTACCGGATGGCAAAATATTGAGTACTTTTCCGGACTACTGAAACTCGATTCCGGGAACGAGAAAATAAAAACTTATATTTCTTTGTTTGAATTGGAAGAAGCAATCCACGAAGCTGTAGGGACTTATTCTCGAGGAATGCGACAAAAGTTGGCTTTATTGATTGCCCTAATGTCTTCTCCGAAGCTCTTGCTCTTGGATGAGCCTACTTTGGGGCTGGATATTCAGAGTAAGTTATCCGTTATTCAGATATTGAATACCATTATAAAAACAGAGAAAATTGCAGTATTACTCACCTCTCATCAAATGGATGTAGTGCAAAAGCTTCAAAGTAGAATACTGATTTTAAAGGATGGAGTCGTCCATGCTTTCGATAAAACAGATTACGAAGACAAAGATTTATATACGGTCTCTTATATAAAAGATAGCGTAATGGAAAGTGACACGATTCGGGGAAGTTTTCAGGATATTTATCAAAGCTATTATGGAAAATATGAAATTATGGAAATAAGAAAAAAGGAAAGAGACTTGGAAGAAATATTGCTGGAGGTTTTCCATGAAACTGATTAAGGCTGAATTTAAAAAAAGTCTGATAGAGGCGGCCAGCTATTATCCGGATTATATTGTGGGCCTATTAACCGACATTTTGTTACTTGTAATAGTCATGAATACGGAGGGAGAACAAGAGGAAAAACTCTTTGCTTATCTTCTATGGATTTTGGTAAATGGCGTTTTATCGGAAGCGTCTTTATGTATATCTACAGAAAAGCAACTGGGAACTTTGCAAAACCTAATGATTAAACCCTATTCCATTATGCAAATCATTAGCGTGAAAACCTTAATCTGGTTTATGATTAACAGTGTAAAAGCCTTGGTTTGCATAGGGATAGCTTCTTTGTTTATAAAACTGAGCTTTTGATTTGAACATTTTTATATTGTTATCTTGGTGTGTTTTGGCTGTATGGGAATATCCTATGTACTGTCTGCCTTAACCCTCATTTTTACGAAAATGGCCTCCTTTGTCAGCATTGTGGGTTATCTGTTTTTATTTCTTTCCGGCAGTATCCTTTCTTTGCCGGAATATTTGCAGTATACCAATCCGCTATCGGCAGGTTCCCATTTTTACGCTCTCTTGATTTATCAAACAGCAGGGATTAAGGACTTTTTTATTCTACTGATGCTATGTGTAGCATATTTCTTTGCAGGAAAAGGCATTTTTAGCTTTGTTTTTCAAAGGAGTAAACAGTTTAAATGGACCTATTAAGACTATGATGAAGCATGAGCTGACGATTAGAACCGCATTTCATTGCCTTTTCACATGCTAAGGGATATAC